>DAIDKC010000091.1 GCA_027451045.1 Holophagaceae bacterium
CTGGGCGATCGTGATCCGGTAGCCGTCTCCGTCCGGCTCAACAAAGGGCGTGGCCTGGAAGTGGAGTTTCATGCGGTCCTCCCGCGCAGGTCTTCGTTGACGAGGCTGGTCCAGGCGTCACCGCCCAGGTAGTGCGCGTAGACCACCGCATCGCCCTTGTCTGGGCTGCGGCCAATGCGCTTGATGATGTCTTCCTTGGCCTCCACCTGGATACCCTGGGCCGTCAACTTCCAGAGCGGCGTGCAGAGGTCCACGCCCAATTCGCGGTCAGGCGGCAGGGCCAGATCCTGCCCCGAGGTGGGGTCCAGCGCCTCCCGGAGCATCCAATACATTTCGGCCCGGCGGTTCCGGAAGCCGAGTTGGCCGCTCTTGTCTGTGGCCTTCGACCCTTCGGCGCCGTTCAACCCCACGACGCGATCCTCCAGGACGGGCCGCAGGTGATCCAGGACGCTTCCGCCGACGCCAATCACGTCCAGTTGCACCATGGCGTTCCCAGTGCGGTTCTGGAGCACCAGGGTGGCCACAGCCGGGCCGTCCGGCGTGCTGGAGCCCGGGAAGGTGAGCACCTGGTCGAACCAGTTGCCGTAGCGGGGCGCCAGGATCGTCCGGTCCCGACCACCGCGGGCAACGTCCACACCCATTGAAGTCATGGGCAGCTCCGGCTTGGGCCGGTCGTTCCAGCGGGCCTGGGCCGCCTTCACCCATTCGGTCGGGATGACCTGGTAGGGGTTGTCCTCCTTGCCGGCCTGGAAGTCGCCAGAGAGCATCTTGGACCGCAGGGGCTCGGGCAGGGCCTGGAGGTTGGCCTTGTAGTTCGTGCGCATCAGGTAGCGGTTATCCTCCACCCGCGCCGGGATAAAGGTTCGGCTCATGGGGCGGATCAACTCCCGGCCGCCGCCATCCTTCGGGGTGTGCCAGAATGGTTCTGGGCCGTCAACCTCAACCTCAACCCCGTCCAGGGTGGTGAACCAGCGCAACTCGCCCGGCAAGGCAGGGTTGGGATGCGTCTCGTCCAGCCAGGGACGGAAGAACTGCACCACCCATTCACCCTCGGGGTCAGTGGGCGGATTGCCGGCGGCCACCACGCGACACCGCTGGCCCGGTGTGGTGGAGCGGAGCCAGCCACAGAGGAACCGGAACTGCGGCTCGAGGAAGTGGGTAATTTCGTCGAACGCTTTTAGGCTGTGAGGCCGTCCCTGATACTTCTGCTCGTCCCCCAGCAGCTGGCAGGCGCCGAACTCGATCTCCCTGCCATCCTCCAGCGTCCAGAGGTGATCCTGGCCGTTGTAGCGCCCGCGGCCGCGGAACATCTCCTTGGCTCGGGTCTGGATCCCCATGAGCTGGGGATACTCACGCCGGAAGATGATGCTCCGGTCGTGCGCCGTGTGTGCGAGGCCCAGCAGGAGGTCCGTCTTGCCACCACCCGCCGCCCCGCCATAGAACAGGATGTCCGCCTGGCTGTGGTAGGCCAGGGTCTGCGGGCCCGGGAGCGGCTTCCAGGCGGTCTGCTCCCGCAGCCTACGCAGCAGGGCGAGCTTCTTTTTCGGCTCCCAGCTTTGCCAGTTCGGCTTCGATTTCAGCATCCAGATCCTCAAATTTGGGGTCTTTCGGGTCATCCAGGCCCCGGATCGTCCGGATGCCGTTCACTGACTTGTCCAGGGCTTCCGCGATCACCTTGGCGTCGCGAGGGTCCACAACATTCCTTGAGGCTTCGACCATGGCTCGAAGGATGTTCCGGTAGCCCTCCAAGCCCTTCTCCATGTCGTTCACATCTTGATTGGCTTCAGCTTCTATGCGCTCAGCGACGCACTGCGTCGGATCGGGCCCGGTTTGCGTCACCCCGGCGAGGCGATCCGCCACAATGCGCCGCTTGGTCCCGGTCGCATCGCGTATCCACTTCTTTTTCTTGGCCATACGCCGGATGGCAGCCTCAGAGGTGCCGTGACGCGCAGCCATGACCCGGAGCGACGCGCTACCGGCCCGGAAGTCCCCCTCGATGGCGATCCAGTCGGGCTTGCTCATCCCATCCTCCGCAAGAACTGGGGGATCAGCACCCAAGCCGCCGGGTTCAGGAAGTGCCACCATCGGAGCCGCGTCCCAAGGATGTGGTCTCCATCAACCCTGAGGGCCTTGAACCATTCCTCGCCGTCTGGGCTATAGAAGTCGCCGGGGCGGGGAAATTTAACGTGGATGCCGGTGAGAATCATACCGCCTCCCACTCGGTCCAGGTCTCGAGGGTGAACGGGTTGACCATGAGCCCTTCGTTGACGGCGGTGTGGGCCTGGATGAAGAGCGGGGGCAGTTGGTGGTGGCCCGGAGGCTGGACACCGGCGGTGAGGTAGCGGGTGAGGGTGGTCATCGTGGTGCCCCACAAGAGGGGCAGCGAATAGCGGAGGTGATAAGGAGGAGCGTCTGGCAGTAGGGGCACCGTGGGAGCCGAGGCGCCTTGGAGGGCTTGGGAACTGGGTGGATGGTGGGGGTTGGGGTGCCAAAGTTAGTGCCAAGGCTAAACTGGTGAGCCCCATACATCAGTGGCGGAGGTGTGATGTCGTCGCGGGTCATACGGCTTTCTCCCTGGGTTGAGTCCTGAGCCAATCGAAATGTTTTTCATCTGCTTCCGCGCCACCCTTGGCGTCCCACTCGGCACAGAGCAGACGGTTGATGTGGCGGCGGCGCTCGTCGTCTGCCTGGCATTCGGTATGAGCGGCGTAGAGATCCTGCTGGAGGCGGTGGAGGCCGTGGGCGTCGAGGCAGGTCATGCCACCTCCCCAGGTTCAAAAAGCCGCTGCTTCGACTCGGCTACCGCCAGGGCGATGCGCTTGCAGGCGATGTCGAAATACTTGGGCTCCCGCTCGATGCCGATGAACTGACGGTCCAGTTCTACACAGGCCACGCCCGTTGTGCCGGAGCCCATGAAGGGGTCAAGGATGGTTTGGGCTCCCTTGGTCTGTTCAATACACCAGCGCATGACGGGCACGGGCTTCTGTGTGGGGTGTTCCTTGCCCACATAGTCACGGCCCGCAAGGGGGTCATAGGTTAGAACCCGCGCATTCCCGTCCCATGAACACCAAGCAATCTCACATTCTGCAAAGTCGCGCCCTTTGAACCCGGCCCCCTTGTTCCACACCAGGAAGTTCCGGGAGGGTGGAAGGCTAAAGTAGTTCCCACCAAAAACAATTTGGAGTTCTCCATATGTGAGACAGATGGCCAGCAAATCGTGGTCGACTGGTGACGCATCCCAAGCTGGGGACGCCCCGTCTACCCGTAACCTGCCGTATTTCCCGGTACCGGCACACGCCCCAATCCCATACGGCGGGGCCGTAATCACCGCATCCACCTTGTGCAGCGTGGGCAGGATGTCCCGGCAATCCCCTAGGTAGAGCGTGGCGGGTCCGATGGTTTCGATCCTCATGCCGCGCTCCTCCCCGTGGGTTCCATGAACTTCGCCAGGGCCTCATCCACAGACCGGGCGTGGAAGGCGATGGCACCGGAAGCCCGTGCACTCTCGAGAAACGCCTTCTGCCCCTCCCGGAACGTCCCGCCCGGCTTCTTGACCTCGATGAACACCCACCGACCGTCAGGAAGCCGCCCAGTGAGGTCAGGGAAGCCCGGGGGGATCAGGAGGGCAGGGAGTAGGCCGAAGGGCAGCGCGGGGATTCCCAGGGCCTCCAGGAGCCAACCAGGGGGGTTCGCGTGGAGCCCCTTGACCCCCTGACCCCCGGCGTCGGTCTTGACGAGGCGCAGGCGGTGCTGGAGAAGGAAGGCCTGCTGAATCGCCTTCTCGATGTCCTTTTCTTGGACTGAGAGGGCCCGCTTCTTCACCCGGTCCCGGCGGTCATACCTGGCGGACTGGGCGGCCCAGGAGGCGGGGTTAGGCATGGTGGCTCCCTTGGGACACCGGGACATTCCCGATTTTTCGGATGTCCCAAGAAATTCCATTGATAAATAAGGAATGGGACACATGGGACAAATGGGACACATCGTGTGTGTGAGAAGAGAGCGAATCATCCACACCCATACACACACTCACTCGTATACGCGCGTAGTGTCCCATTTGTCCCAACGTCCCATCCCAACACTGGCGCGGGTTTGCGGTGGGACATGGATTTTTTGGGACATGTCCCAAACAGTTAGGAGGCCGCATCGGAGACCTCCACTTTGTTGAAGACGATCAGGGTCGTAGTTGATTTCGAGCCCCCGAACGGGCTCAGGGTCACCTGATGGCCCGCCACGACGAGCGGGCCCTCACTGATGGCATGCTCCAGGGAGTCCATCCACCTCCGCAACTTCTTCCGCTGCGCCTCGTCCATGGTGGCGAGGCGGAACACGTGAATTCCTGTCGCCTGGAAGGAAGACGGCCCGGATGAGTCGTGGACGTAGTCTTCGAGCGCCTGGAACCAGGC
>DAIDKC010000092.1 GCA_027451045.1 Holophagaceae bacterium
GACCAGGGGCTCGTCCACCTCTTCCTGGAAGTGCGCGTCTCCAACGCCAGCGCCATCCGGCTCTACCGCGCCTGCGGCTGGGAGCCCTGCGGCCGCCGCCAAGGCTACTACCCGGACGGCGAGGACGCGGTGCTGTTCCAGCGGGTGGATTGAGGCTTTCGAGGGGAGAATCCGACCTTCCCGGACATGAGGGGTTGATATTTTTTAAATTAGTTTATAATGTAAACTAATTTACTAGGGGTAAATCATGGATGCCCACACCCTGGATCGGATTTCCGGCCTCTCGCGCCGCTACGCCCGCTACACCCAGAGCCAGCCTGGCTTGGGATTGCTGCTGGGCGGGGCCCTGGCCCTGCTGGCCATGGCGATACTGCCCCGCATCGGGAGTTCCGATGCGGGTTTCATGATGTCCCCCTATGCCAACGACAAAGCCTGGAGCTTGTTCGTGATCGACCAGAGCGCCCAGTGCATTGGGGCCCTGCGGGCCCTCGTGATCGTGCCATTCCCCTTGGTCTGGGTGCTGGCCAAGGAGGCGCTTCGCGCCCACCATGTCGCCCATCTGGGCGAAGTCACCGAACAGCATGGGTGGCGGTGGAATCTGGCGCGACGGATCCTGGCCACCCTCCTCGGAGGCGTGGCCTTCCTGTGCCCGATCTGGTTCCTCTTGATCCTGAAGGGACATTTTTTCCTGACCGTGTCTTCTGTTCAGGTCGTCCTGGGCCTGGCGTTGGTCGGGCTGCTGCCCTGGGCGACGCTGAGGTTCATTCGGGGTCCCCAGGAAGCCGTTCTGTGGGGACTTGGGATGCTGCTGGTGCTGGCCGAGGTGTGGGGGGCTGGTTATGTGTGGGGCGTGGGTACCGGTTTGGTGGAGTGGACGTCGCTCTCTGTCTGGGGGGCCGTCCAGAACGGCATGCTCCCCTGGCTGTCCCGTCTCCTCTGGGTGGCCAGCCTGGCCGCCCTCCTGATCGGGATGATCCAGCACCTCGGCTTCCTCCGGGTGCTACGGGAGCTGCGGAAGCAGGAGGCCGCCCGTGGGTGAGAAACAGGCCTCCCTTCCCACGCTGCTGGCGGTGGACCGGCTGGTGCACGAGCCCTCTCGGCTGGTGATCCTCGCGGCCTTGTCGGAGGTGGGCTCGGCGGAATTCCTGTTTCTCCAGAAGCTGACCGGCCTCACCCGGGGCAATCTCTCCGCCCAGGCCCAGAAACTGGAGGCCGCCGAGTACCTCGGGATCGAGAAGGCCTTTCGCGGGAAGGTCCCGGTCACCACCCTGCACATCACCCCGCGAGGGCGCGCGGCGCTCCAGGCCTACCGGGACCATTTCCAGAGGCTTCTGGATCAGGGGGTGCTCGGGGAACCAGGAGCCAAGCAGGCGCCATAGCAGGCCGGGCTTCGGTTTTCCGGACTCTGTCACGATGGCTCCATGAGCCTGCTTAGAGGCCTGATGGATGCTTTTCACGTGACCTCCGAGGCGGGGGGTCGCTTCCTGCGCGGCTTGCGGCGGAACCGCCTGGCGGAGCTGCGCGAAGCCTGGGGCAAGCCCGTCGAACGGGAACGGGATCTGGATCTGATTCGCCTCTACCACGATCTGGTGGCGCGACCGGAAACCACGGTGGACGAGACCACCTGGCGGGATCTCGCCGGGGACGAGGTGTTCGCCCGGCTGGACCGCACCCGCAGCCAGCCCGGGGCCCAGGTGCTCTACCACCAGCTGCGGACGTACCTCCGTGATGATGAGCTGTTGGCGGAACGGGCCCGGCAGTACCGCGTGTTCCGGCAGGAGGCCGTCTGGAGGGAAAGGCTCCAGCTGGCGCTGGAGCCCCTGGCATCCCGGCAGGCCATCTGGCTGGCGCCCTTGCTGGTATCGCCCCTGCCGGAGCGCCCCCGCCTCGCCTGGCGCTTGTACTGCTTAGCGCCCTGTCCCTGGCCTGCCTGGCCGGGACATCCTTCTTCCCGCCCCTGTTCCTAGCCGTCGTGGGCCTGCTGGTCGTCAACCTGGTCGTCAACGAGACGTACGGCCGGAAGATCACGCCCCACTTTCGCGGGTTCACACAGGTGGATCGCCTGCTGACCGTCGTCCGAAACTGGCCGGGCTGCCGGAAACCCACGATCTGCCCCAGCTGGACGTGATCCGGGCTCAGGCCCCCATGGCTGCGGCCCTCCAGAAAAAGCTCGGCTGGCTCGCCAGGGACCGAAGTCAGATGGGGGAGGCGGGTACGGCGATCCTGGGGCTGCTGAACTTGGCCTTCCTCCTGGACATCCTGGCTTTCCTCCGGATCCTGGAGGCGCTGCGGCGCCATCAGGGGGAGCTGGTGGCCCTCCTGGAGGCGGTGGGCTCCCTCGACGCCGCGCTCTCCGTGGCCTCGTACCTGGAGGGTGCGCCCTGCGCCTGCGAGCCTCGGCTGACCGATGAACGCCGGATCGAGACCACAGGGCTGTGCCATCCCCTCCTGGCGGCTCCGGTGGGCAACGACCTGGCACTGCAGGGCCGCTCCGCTCTGATCACGGGCTCGAACATGGCGGGGAAGACCACCTTCATCCGCTCCGTGGCGATCAACGTGATCCTGGCCCAGACGCTCCACTTCGTTCTGGCTGAGAAGGCCACGCTGCCCCGGGCCATCGTCCAGTCCTCCATCCGCCGGGAGGACCACCTCGCCAGCGGGCAGAGCTATTTCTTC
>DAIDKC010000093.1 GCA_027451045.1 Holophagaceae bacterium
CCGCCGTCCACCGGGACGGTCCAGTGGCAGGCGCTCCTCACTTCCGCCGCGGCATCGGCGGGGCAGCAGGCGAGGCCCACGCGGCGCAGGAGGGGCAGATCGGCCAGGTCGTCTCCCAGGTGGGCCACCTGGTCGTAGGCCAGGCCGTGCCTGGCGCACAGGTCGTCCAGGACGGGCTTCTTGTCCAGGTGTCCCGCGAAGCACTCCTCCACGCCGAGGTCCTGGGCGCGGTGGTCCGTGGCAGGGGAGGCCAGGCCCGAGATGAAGGCGACGGGGATGCCCGCCCGCTGAAGCCACTTGACCGCCGCCCCGTCGCGCACGTTGAACACCTTGGTGTGCCCGGGGGCGGCGCCGTATCGCAGGCCCCCGTCCGTGAGGACCCCGTCAATGTCGGTGCAGACCAGGCGGATCTTCGCGGCGCGGGCATCCAGGTCGTCCACGGGGGCCTCCGGCACCAGGGTAGCAAGGGTCCCCGGCGGGGCCGGGCGGGGCGGAACTTGATGCAGGTCAAGATTCTCCCAGGGGATCCCAGTGGGCTGGCATCTCCATGTTCCTGGATGCTCCGATGGATATACAGTTTCCTGGTGAGGAATTTTGCGGTTGACGTCGGGCGAAAACTGAATAACCATTAACTTATGGAGTTGAGAATGAACCATCAGCTCAGCAACCCGATGATTGACGAGGTGAGCGGACTTTTCAGCGCCCTGGGGGATGCCTCCCGCCTGAAGATCCTCCGCTCGCTCCTGGATGCCAAGGGGCCCCTGAGCCAGGGGACGGTGGCGGAGGCCTCGGGCCTGTCCCAGGCCAACGCCTCGAAGCACCTGGCCTGCCTGGTGAGGGTCGGGCTCGTGAACCGGGAGCCGGAGGGGAACGCCGTCTATTTCACCCCCGTGATGCCCCTGGTCTCGGATCTGTGCGACCTCGTCTGCGGCCATGTGAGCGACCGCGCCAAGATGACCTACAAGGCCCTCAAGTAGCTTCCCGGGTCCCCCGGGAGGAACCCGTCTCGCCGCGCAGGAGTATGTCTATATGGCCATAAAAAAGAATCTGAGCATCGGACTGCTTCTCATCGCGGGCGTCGGTCTCCACGCCCAGGGCGGCCTCACCCTTGCCGATGCCATCCAGAAGGCCTGGAAGGATCAGGCGGGCCTGAAGGCCGGACAGGCCATGGTGGAAAGCCGGAAGGCCGAGGCCCGGGCCTACCGGGACCTGCGCCTTCCGACCCTCTCCCTGCAGGCCCAGGGGGTTCGCACCGACGAACCCATGATGGCCTTCGGCACCAGGCTCGACCAGGCCCGCATCGGGATGGCCGATTTCAATCCCGACAGCCTCAACCATCCCGATCCCATCGGGGCCTACGGCGGCTCGGTGGTGCTGCAGCAGCCCCTCTATGCGGGTGGTCGCATCACGGCGGCCCGCAAGGCGGGGGAGTACATGGCCGAGGCCGAGGCCGCGAGCCAGGGGCGGCGCCAGCAGGAGACCGCCCTGGCGGTGGTCAGGGCCTACTTCGGCGTGGAGGTGGCCGAGCAGGCCATGGCCTGGGTGGACGACACCGAGACCTGGGTGAAAGGCCTGGAGTCCTTCGTGGGCGCGCGGGTCCAGCAGGGGCTCATGCTCGAATCCGAGCTCCAGCGCCTGAAGGCCTTCCACGCCCAGGTGGATGCCCAGAAGGCCGGGGTGGAGCTCCAGATCCAGTCGGCGCGCTCCGGGCTGGGCCTGCTCCTGGGACAGGGTCCGGTGGAGGGCCCCCTGGCGACGCCGCTCAAGGCGCCCGCAGGACCGGTTCCGGCTGGCGCCCAGGGGCAGCGGGGCGATCTCGTGGCCGCCGATCTGGAAGCGAAGGCCGCGGAGGAGGGCGCCAAGGCCGCCCGGGGCAACAGCCTGCCGGAGGTCGGGCTCGAACTGGGGGCCGGAACCCTGCACCACTCCTGGTCCCAGAAGGGGGACTGGACCTGGGCCGGCGTGGGGTTGAAGTGGAAGGTCTTCTCCGCTCCCGATCGCGCCAAGGCGCAGGCGGCCCGCGCCCAGGCCCTGGCCGCCCAGGACATGAAGTCCTTCAAGGAGCAGGAGGCCCAGCACGAGATCAGGGTCGCCCGGGAGTCGGTGGCGGCCGCCCAGGCGCGCTACACCGCGGCGGAGGCCGCCTTGACCGCTGCCCGGGAGGCGCGCCGCCTGAGCGAGGCCCGGCACCGCCAGGGCCTCGCCCCCCTGATTGATGTGCTCGATGCCGAGGCCGCCGTGCAGGGGGCCCGGACCCTCATCCTCCAGAGCCTCTATGAACTTCGCGTGAGCCGCGCCAGCCTCGAGCTGGCCGAAGGAACCCCCATCGAAGGAGTCCAGCCATGAAGACCCTCCTTGCCACCCTGGCCCTCTCCGGCGCGCTCCTGGGAACCTTGGCCTGCGGGGACGGCGCCAGCCGACCTGAGGCGAGGACCCTGCCCCGGGTGGCCGTCACCCTGGCCGCCACGGGCATGCCCGAACAGGGGGACTGGGTGGCCGCCACCCTGCAGTCCACCCGTACCGCCACCATCGCCACCCGCATGGCCGCCCAGGTGAAGCGCGTCTACGTGGAGGAAGGGCAGCGGGTGGCCGCCGGGACCCTCCTGCTCTCCCTCAACGACCAGGATCTCCAGGGCCAGCTGAAGGCCGCCGAGACGGGCCTGGCCACCCTCGAGACCCAGCGGCACCGGATCGTGGCCCTCCAGGCCGAGCATGCTGCCACCCAGGCCGAACGGGACCAGATCGAGGCCCAGGTGGCCCAGGCCCAGGCCGGCGTCACCGCCCTGAAGGCCAACATCGCCTACACGCAGATCCGCGCGCCCTTCTCCGGCGTGGTGCAGTCCCGGAAGGTCAACGAGGGCGACTTCGTGGGTCCCGGCATGCCCCTGCTGGAGATCTATGCCGATGGCGAGCAGGAACTCGTCGCCAGCGTCTCCGCCCGGGAGTCCCAGGGGCTCAAGGTGGGCCAGACACTGGAGTTCACCACCGACGGGACCCAGGACGGCGAGGCCCGGATCACGGCCCTGGCCCCCGGCGGCGACCCCTGGAGCCACAAGGGGACCCTGCGCGCCCGGGTGGTCAAGCCCAAGGGCCTTCGCCAGGGCAGCTTCGCCCGCATCCTCATCCCCGGCCTCGCCTCCGAGACCCTCACGGTGCCCGAGAGCGCCCTGGTCAAGCGCGGCGAGCTCACCGGCGTGTTCGTCGCGAAGAACGGCCAGGCCGAGCTGCGCTGGATCTCCGTGGGAGATGCCGTCAACGGCGTGGTCCCCGTGCGGGCGGGCCTGCTGCCCACGGAGCAGGTCATTGACCACCCGGGCGCCCTGCTGGACGGGCAGCCCATCCAGGTCTCCGGCGGGGTGAACCATGGCAACTGAGCCCAAGCTGGGTTTCGCGGGCCGGGTCGCCAAGACCTTCCTCCGGAGCAAGCTGACGCCGCTCATCGTCCTGGCATCCCTGCTCCTGGGCGTCCTCGCGGTCTCCCTCACCCCGCGGGAGGAGGAGCCCCAGATCATCGTCCCCATGGTGGATCTCTACGTGCCCTACCCGGGCGCGAGCCCCAAGGAGATCGAGAGCCAGGTCACCACGCCGCTGGAGCGCCGCCTGTGGGGCATCCCCGGCGTGGAGTACATCTACAGCATGAGCATGCCGGGCATGGCGCTCATCACCGTGCGCTTCAAGGTGAACGAGCCCCAGGAGCCGAGCCTGGTGAAGGTGTACCAGGAGCTCAAGGCCCATCCCGATGCCCTGCCGCCCGGGGCCATGAAGCCGATCATCAAGCTCCAGACCATTGACGACGTCCCCTTCCTGGTCCTCACCCTCCATGGCCAGGACCAGACGCCCGGAAGCCTGCGCCGGCTGGGCGACGTGGTGGCGCGGGAGCTGTCCGAGATCCCCAGCACGGCCCAGGTCAAGGTGATCGGCGGGGCTCCGCGGGAGGTCCGCATCGAGCCCGACGTGGATCGCCTGCGGGCCCTCAACATGTCCCTGGCGGAGCTCCAGCCCGCCCTCCAGTCCGCCGAGGCCCAGCTTCCCGCGGGGGCGCTGGTGGACCACGACAAGCGAACCGTCCTGGAGGGCACGGGCTTCGTGCTCGACGCGAGGGACCTGCGCCGCCTCGTGGTCGGGGTGCGGGACCAGAAGCCCATCTACCTCGGCGACGTGGCCAAGGTGGTGGACGGGCCCGAGCCCGAGCCGCCCATGGTCCTCTACGCGAGCACCCATCGGCCGGGCTTCGAGCCCGCCGTGAGCATCACCCTCTCCAAGCGCCCGGGGACCAATGCGACGGCCCTGGCCAAGACGGTCCTGCGCAAGGTGGACGTCCTGAAGGGGAACCTCATCCCCCACGATGTCAAGGTGACCGTCACCCGCAACTACGGCGCGACCGCGGGCGAGAAGTCCAACGAGCTCATCGAGCACCTGCTCATCGCCACCCTCAGCGTGATCGTCCTGATCCTCTTGGCCATGGGCTGGCGGAGCGCGGTGGTGGTGGGCGTGGCGGTCCCGGTCACCCTTTCGCTCACCCTGCTCATCACGTACCTGTTCGGCTACACCCTGAACCGGGTCACCCTGTTCGCGCTGATCTTCTCCATCGGCATCCTGGTGGATGACGCCATCGTGGTGGTGGAGAACATCCACCGGCACATGCATCTGCCGGGACGGCCGAAGAGCTTCGCGCGCATCGTGGTGGAGGCGGTGGACGAGGTGGGCAATCCCACCATCCTGGCCACCTTCGCGGTGATCGCCGCCATCCTGCCCATGGCCTTCGTGCGGGGGCTCATGGGCCCCTACATGCGGCCCATCCCCGTGGGCGCCAGCGTGGCCATGATCTTCAGCCTGCTGATCGCCTTCATCATCAGCCCATGGGCCAGCCTGCTCGCCTTCCGCTCGGCGGCGCACCTGCCTGAAACCGACGAATCGGGGCTGCATCCCGGGACTCCCGAGACCGCGACGCCCGAGGTCCACGCCCACCGGCACCATCCCGACAACCCCGAGACGGCCCCGGAGACCCGCTATTCCACCCTCTATCGGAAGGCCATCCGGGCCCTGATCACCAAACCCAAGGTCCGCTGGTCCTTCTTCGGCGGGGTGCTCCTGCTGCTCGCGGGGGCGCTCTCCCTGGTGGGCTTCGGGGTGGTGAAGGTGAAGATGCTGCCCTTCGACAACAAGTCGGAGTTCATGGTCCAGCTCGACCTCCCCGCGGGCACTCCCAAGGAGGATTCCCTGGCCGTGGGACAGGATGTGGCCCGGCGCCTGCTCAAGGAGCCCACCGTCAAGAACGTCCAGGTCTATTCCGGGGTGGCCGCACCCTTCACCTTCGTGGGCATGGTCCGCCACAGCTTCCTCCGGACCGCCCCCGAGATGGTGGACATCCAGGTGAACCTGGTGTCAAAGGGCGAGCGCAAGGAGCAGAGCCATGCCATCGTGGTGCGCCTGCGGCCCGAACTGAAGAAGATCGCGGATGCCGCGGGGGCCCGCATGAAGATCGTCGAGATCCCGCCGGGTCCGCCGGTGATGGACACCATGGTCGCGGAGATCTATGGCCCCTCCGAGGCGGAGCGGGAGCGCCTCGGGCACCAGGTCCTGGATGCCTTCAAGTCGGTCAAGGGCATCGTGGACGTGGATTCCACCCTCAACCCCACCGACCCGAAGATCAGCCTGGTGCTGGACCGCCAGAAGGCGGCCCTCGCGGGGGTCGCCCCGGCGAGCGTGATCCAGACCCTCTACCTGGCCGGCTACGGCCACGTGGCTGGGGATTTCCACGTCCTGCGCGGTTCGAGCCACGTCCCGGTGGTGATCCAGATCCCGGCAGACAAGCGGGAACGGCTGGACCAGATCCTCCAGATCACCGTGCCCGGGGCCCGCGGCATGATCCCCATCGGCCAGCTGGTCACCGTGAAGCACGGCACCGAGGACCCCGTGATCTACCACAAGGACCTCACGCCGGTGACCTACGTGTTCGGGGACCTGGCCGGCGCCATCGAGAGCCCCGTCTACGCCCTGGAGATCCTCAACAAGAAGATTGACACATTCAAGGGTACGGGCGGCGCACGCATCAAGCGCCTGGGCCTCGCCCAGCCTGAGAACACGGAGAACCTGATCATCAAGTGGGACGGCGAGTGGCACATCACGCTCGAGGTCTTCCGGGACCTGGGAATCGCCTTCGCCGCGGTGCTGGTGCTCATCTTCGTGCTGGTGGTGGGCTGGTTCGAGAGCTTCGCGGTGCCCTGGGTGATCCTCGTGCCCATCCCCCTCAGCCTCATCGGGATCATCCCCGCCCACGGGCTCTTCGGGGCGTTCTTCACCGCCACCAGCATGATCGGCTTCATCGCCGGTGCGGGCATCATCGTCCGCAACAGCATCATCCTGGTGGATTTCATCGAGCTCAAGCTGCGGGAGGGGATGCCGCTCGCCCTGGCGGTGGAGGAGGCCGGCGTCGTACGGTTCCGTCCCATCCTCCTCACCGCCGCCGCGGTGATCGTGGGCTCCCTGGTGATGCTGAGCGACCCCATCTTCCAGGGGCTCGCCATCAGCCTCATGGCGGGCGCGGTGGCCTCCACCCTGCTCTCCATCCCGTCGGTGCCCGTTCTCTACTACCTCATCGCCCGCTACGGCCGCGCTGCGGAACTCCAGCGGGAGGCATCCAATCCTGGTGATGACGTCTAGGAGGTCGCCATGACTGTCAACCGCATTGTCCACATCTTCGCCGGGGCCATCATCCTCGCAAGCCTGGCCCTGGCCCACTTCCTCCACAACCTCGGCTGGCTGTGGGTCACGGTCTTCGTCGGGGCCAACCTCTTCCAGAGCGGCCTCACGGACTGGTGCCTCCTCGCCAGCATCCTGAGGAAGCTGGGCGTGCCCGACCAGCCCCCGTCCTGCGCCTTGCCGGAGGCCCGGTGAAGGCCATGCTCCTCCGCATCATCCTCGGCCTCGCCATCGGCGGGACCCTGGGCTATGCCTACCAGCGCCTGGTGGGCTGCAGGACCGGCACCTGTCCCCTGACTGCCACCCCCCTCCGCGCCATCGCCTATGGCGCGGTGATGGGCCTCATCTGGGCCACGGCCCGCTAGCGCATTCGATCCCATCCCGCAAAGACGACAAGGAGTGTCCATGTCCGATGTCATCCATCTCACGACCGGCGCCTTCCCCAAGGTGACCTCGCAGCCCGCCCCCGTCCTCATTGACTTCTGGGCCCCCTGGTGCGGTCCCTGCCGCATGCAGGGCCCCATCCTGGAGGAGGTGGCCAGGACCATGGGGGACAAGGCGGTCGTCGCCAAGGTCAACGTGGACGAGGAACCCCTCCTGGCCAACCAGTTCGGCATCCAGAGCATCCCGACGCTGGTGGTCCTCAAGGAAGGGCGCATCCAGAAGCGCTGGGTCGGCGTCCAGCAGGCCCATGCCCTCACCGCCGCCCTGCAGCAGATGGGCGCCTGATGAGCTTCCCCTGGATCTACCTCCTGCCGGTGGCGGCCATCGGCTACCTCCTATGGAGCAAGCGCTCGGTCTCCTCGGCCAACGTCAAGGAGCTGCTCGAACGGGGCGCCCAGATCGTGGATGTCCGGACGCGGGGGGAATTCAAGGCCGCCTCCCACCCCAAGGCCAGGAACATCCCCGCGGACCAGCTGGCGGAGCGCGCCAAGGAACTGGACCCCGCGCGCCCCGTGCTGCTCTGCTGCGACACCGGCAGCCGCAGCGGGTTCGCGGTGGGCATCCTCAAGCGTCAGGGCTTCAAGGAGGTTCACAACCTCGGATCCTGGCGACGCATCCAGACCTTCCTCTCCTGACTTGAACCGGAGGCTCCGATGACCGAAACCGTTCCCACGCCTGGCATGCCCACGGCTGACCAGGTGCTCCAGATGATGCAGGACAAGATGGGCGACACGCTGCCGGCGTGGACCACCCTGCTCAGGGACATGGCCCCCGACCTGCTCGTCTCCACCGCGCTCCTCTCCAAGGGCAGCGTCCAGCGTGCCGAGAGCACCATCCCCCTGAAGTACCGCCACCTCATGGCCGTCTCCGCGGCGCTGGCGCGGCGGCAGGCCGCCTGTGCCCGCTCCCAGGCCCACATGGCCCTGCAGGAAGGCGCCACGGATGCTGAGGTGCTGGACGCGATCCGGATCGCACGCCATCTCATGGCCGCGGGCGTGGTGGATGCGGCCGCGCCCATCCTGCAGGACCTGGCTTCCGAGTAGGGCGGCCATGGAAGCCACCGTCACCTGGACTTCCGGCATGACCTTCCAGGCGGATCTGGACGGGCACCGCGTGGGAATCGCCGTGCCGGGCCCCGATGGTGCCGGGGAGGGCCCCAGGCCCAAGGCGCTGCTGCTGGCGGGCCTCGGGGGCTGTACGGGCGTGGATGTGGTGGGCATCCTCGAGAAGATGCGCGTGCCCTTCGAGGGCCTGGCCGTCGAGGTCCAGGCCGAGGAGTCCACCAGCCACCCCAAGGTGTTCACTCGGATCCATGTGCGCTACCGCTTCAAGGGGCGGGCACTCCCCCTGGACAAGCTGCAGCGGGCTGTCCAGCTCTCCCAGGAGAAGTACTGCGGCGTCTCCGCCATGCTGGGAAAGACCGCGGCCATCTCCTCGGAGATCGTGATCGAGGGTTGAGGGGGCGCGGCCCCTTGCCGGGAGTGGGAAGGCGTGCCATTATCATTTCGTCGAGTTGCGAAATGACGAAGCACGCTCTTCCCCCGCTGGTGGACCGCCTCAAGGCCCTGGCCCATCCGGTCCGCCTCCGCATCCTGGCCCTCCTCGGGGACGGCGAGCTCTGCGTCTGCGCCATCACCGAGGTGATGGGCCTCGCGCCCTCCACCGTCTCCCAGCACCTCTCGGATCTGCGCCGGGCAGGCTTCGTCACGGAGCGCAAGGAGGGCCGGTGGGTCCACTACGCCCTATGCGGGGGTGTCTCGGCCACGTCCCTGCTCGGGCTTCTCCGGGACGAGCTGGCCGGCGATGCCACCCTGGCCGCGGATCGCCGGGCCGTTCGCGGGGCGCGGGACAAGGGCATGCCCCGCGCCTGTGCGCCCCAGGGAGCCCGCCATGCCTGAAGCGGCCGCCCCCCGTCCGGCGCACCGGGGTCCGGGATTCTGGCGCGGGGGTGGATGGCTGGTTCCCGCCCTGCCGCTGTGGTTCGTGCTCTACCGCTGCCTGGAGCCCTTCGCGAACTGGCTGGCCTACCGTCGGCTGGGACTGGCCGGATCCAGCCGCCTGGGCTCGGCCGTGGCCTTCTTCGCCTATGACGCGCCGAAGGTGGTCATGCTCCTGGCCCTGGTGGTGCTGGGCGTCACCTTCGTCCAGACCTTCATCAGCCCCGACCGCACCCGGGACATCCTGGCGGGCCGTGCAGGCGCATGGGGCAACCTGCTGGCCTCGGTCTTCGGGATCTTCACGCCCTTCTGCTCCTGCTCGGCAGTGCCGCTCTTCATCGGGTTCGTGCGGGTGGGCGTGCCCCTGGGGGTGACCTTCAGCTTCCTGGTCGCCGCGCCCATGGTGAACGAGGTGGCGCTCTTCCTCCTGCTGGGGCTCTTCGGCTGGAAGATCGCGCTGGTCTACGCGGGTACGGGTCTCACGGTGGCCTTCATCGCCGGCTGGGTGATCGGGAAGCTGCGCATGGAAAAGCACCTGGAGGCCTGGGTGATGCAGATCGATTTCAAGCCGTCCACGGTGGCCGAGGCCGCGCAGTCCTTCTCAGACCGGCTCGACCTGGCGGTGGATGGTGTGCGCGACATCGTGGGCAAGGTGTGGCCCTACCTGCTGGCGGGCATCGCCGCGGGAGCCTTCATCCACGGCTACGCCCCCGAGGCGCTCATGGCCCACATCATGGGGAAGGCCGCGTGGTGGAGCGTGCCCCTGGCGGTGCTCATCGGGGTGCCCCTCTACAGCAATGCCGCCGGTGCGATCCCCATCGTCCAGGCCCTGCTCGGGAAGGGTGCGGCGCTGGGCACGGTGCTGGCCTTCATGATGGCCGTCACCGCCCTCTCGCTGCCGGAGACCATCATCCTCCGCAAGGTGCTGAAGCCCCGCCTCATCGGGGTCTTCCTGGCGGTCGTGACCGCCGGGATCCTCCTGGTGGGCTACCTGTTCAACGCGATCCTGTAGGAGGCGTCCTTGAAGATCGAAATCCTCGGGACCGGATGTCCCAAGTGCGCCCTGCTGGGCCGGCACGCCGACGAGGCCGCCCGCGCCCTCGGCCTCGACTACGAGTTGTTCTACGTGAAGGATCTCCCCGCCATCCTGGCCCACGGAGTCATGAGCACGCCCGCCCTGGTGGTGGACGGAGTGGTGAAGCTCCAGGGCCACGTGCCCACGGTGCGGGGCCTGATGGAAGTCCTGAAGGGCTGAGCCGGGGCGTACGGAAATGGCGGGCCCCCCTGGGCCCGCCTCCCCTACCCCTGAGTCCTCAGCAGCTGCCTAGCAGGCCTTGGCCAGGAATGTAAACAGTATGGGCAATTAAGAATGTAGTTCTATGCTTTTCCGTGTGATCCGCATCACGCCTGCCTCTGGATGCTCCTATCTCCAATCACATCCATGTCTTGTGAAAGACGACGAGCGGCGCGAGCGGCGAGTTGTGTGATACTTGTCACTCGTGCTCCGGTCCAGGCGGCTCTGGACCTTTCACCGGGCAGGGAGGAACCATGGGCGATCCGCTCTTCTGGCACCGATTGCAGTTCGGCTTCACGGTCACCTACCACTACCTGTTCCCCCAGCTCACCATGGGCCTGGCCTTCATCATCGTGGTCCTGAAAGCCCTGGGCCTGAAGACGGGCGATTCCCGGTACGACCAGGCCGCGCGCTTCTGGATCCGCATCTTCGGCATCAGCTTCGCCGTGGGCGTGGTGACGGGCATCCCCATGGAATTCCAGTTCGGAACCAACTGGGCCGAGTTCTCCCGCCTCTCCGGCGGGGTCATCGGCCAGTCCCTGGCAATGGAGGGCATGTTCGCCTTCTTCCTGGAGAGCAGCTTCCTGGCCCTGCTGGTGTGGGGGGAGAAGCGGCTGAGCCGGAAGGGGCATTTCGGCGCCGCCCTCGCCCTCTGGGGCGGCAGCTGGCTCTCGGGCTACTTCATCATCGTCACCAACGCCTTCATGCAGCACCCGGTGGGCTACACCATGGCCCCCGGCGGCGTCTTCCAGATGGCGAGCTTCTGGACCTTCCTCCTGAATCCCTGGGCGTTCGCCCAGTACGCCCACAACATGCTGGCCACGGTGGTGACCGGATCCTTCGTGGTGGCCGCCGTCGGGGCCTTCTGGACCCTCAAGGGCCTGCACCCCGAGCAGGCCCGCCTGAACCTCCGGACCGGCGTGATCCTCGGCTTCGTCTTCAGTGCCCTGCTGGCGTTCCCCACCGGGGACATCTCCGGGAAGATGGTCGCCCGCTACCAGCCGGTCTCCCTGGCAGCCATGGAGGGCCGGTTCGACAGCGGCCCCTACGCCGATCTGGTGATGATCGGCCAGCCCAACGTCGCCGAGGCCCGGATTGACAACCCCATCCGGGTCCCGGCCATCCTGAGCTTCCTCGCCTACGGCCACTTCTCCGCCGATGTCCGGGGCCTCAAGGCCTTCCCGCGGGACCAGTGGCCCACCAACATCGAGCTGCTCTACTACGCCTACCACATCATGGTGGGCCTGGGCACCCTTCTGGTGGCGACGATGGCCCTGGGCCTTCTGCTGCTCTGGAAGGGGCGCCTGGACCACAGCCGCCCCATGCTCTGGGTGCTGATGCTCGCCTTCCCCTTCCCGTACATCGCGACCACCGCCGGGTGGATGGTGGCGGAGCTGGGACGGCAGCCCTGGCTCGTCTACGGCCTGCTGCGCACGGCCCAGGGCGCCAGCCCGACGGTGCACAGCGGCAGCACCATCTTCACCAGCCTGGGTTTCGCCGGCATCTACACCGTGCTGGGTTTCCTCTTCCTCTATCTCGTCGCGCGCGAAGTGGCCCATGGGCCCGCTGCCGCCGATGCCAAGGCCTAGGAGATTCCCATGGCGATGCTCTGGTTCTGGCTCGTATCCGTGCTGGTGGCCGTCTACGTGGTCATGGATGGCTTCGATTTCGGGGCCGGCATCCTCCACCTCCTCGTCGCGAAGACCGACGCGGAGCGCCGGGAGGTGCTGGGCGCCGTGGGGCCGCTGTGGGACGGGAACGAGGTGTGGCTCCTGGCGGGCGGAGGGTCCATGTTCCTCGCCTTCCCCAAGGTCCTTGCCGCCGGGTTCTCGGGCTTCTACCTGGCCCTGTTCCTGGTGCTGTGGTTCCTCATCCTGCGGGCCATCGCCATCGAGTTCCGTTCCCATGTCCAGGATGTCCTGTGGCGCCAGCTCTGGGATGCGGGCTTCTCTGTGGCCAGCTTCGTCCTCCCGGTGCTCTTCGGGGCGGCCCTGGGCAACGTCCTGCGCGGCGTCCCGCTGGACGGCAGCGGCTACTTCGAGCTGGCGCTCTGGACCAACTTCCGGGTGAGCGCCCAGCCGGGCATCCTGGACTGGTACACCGTGCTCATCGGGATCTTCGCCCTGGTGACCGTGGCGGCCCACGGATCCCTCTTCCTGGCCTGGAAGACCCGCGGCCCCGTCCATGACCGTGCCATGGCCCTTGCGCCCCGCCTCTGGAGCGGCGTCGTGGCGATGTGGATCGTGGCCACGGTGGCCAGCTTCAAGGTCACCCCGGCGCTCTTCCGGGCCCTGCCGGGGGCCCCCCTGGCCTGGCTGGCCGTGGCCATCTTCCTGGCGGGCCTGGGGCTCGTGTTCCTGGGCCTGAAGGGCGGGCGCCCCCTCATGGCCTTCCTCGGCTCCGGGGCCTTCATCCTCGGGATCCTGGCGGCCACGGCAGCCTGCGTCTACCCGGTGATGCTGAAGTCCACCCTGGATCCCGCCTTTTCCCTGACCGCCTCCAACGCCCTGGCCGGCACGGTGGGTCTCCATGCCGCCCTGGGGTGGTGGTTCCTGGCCTTCCTGCTGGTGCTCGGCTACTACACCTTCCTGTTCCGCTTCCACCGGGGCAAGGTGGAGGCCGCCGCGGACGGGGAAGGCTACTGACGGTCGGCGCCTACGGGTTGCGCGTGTAGAGGATCTGGGACAGCTTCACGGGCTCCCCGGTGGGGCCCCGGCCCCACCAGACCACCGCGTGGTGGTTGGGGTCCCACCAGGTGTCCGTGACCCGCCATCCGGCCGTGGTCACCTCTCCTGTCGCGCCCGCCGGCAGCCCGCCCAGCAGGGTCAGCAGACGCCCCGTGCCGTCGAACGTGCCCGAGAGGGTCAGGAAGCCGGTGTTCAGGTCGTCCATCCAGATCAGGCGGTAGACCTTCGCCTGCCGGTCGAAGCCCATCAGCCCCATGGCGTGAAAGGGGTGGCCGTCCAGGGAGGTGAGGTAGTCCTCCTGCACGAAGCGCCCTCCCAGGACCAGGTGGTAGGTGGCCGTGCCGTCGGCCTCGTTCCACTTCTTCCCGTCGGGCAGCCAGTCCGTCTGCCGCGTCACCCAGCTGCCGACGTAGTCGCGCAGGCGGGCATGCTCGGCCACGGGTGTCCCCTGGTCCATCCAGCCCTTGAGGACCTTGGGGCTCACCTTGGTCACCTGGTCCGAGGCCCGGGCGGGCAGCATGGCCGCCAGCGTGGCCGCGAGGAGGAGGGTGGAGGGACGGATGGGCATGGCCGGCTCCAGGGAATGGGGACACCATACCCCGGGTGCGTTCCAGGCGCGGGAGGTTCTTTGGCCTGTGATCGGGGGCATCCCTTTCGGACCGCACGGCGGAGCCCGTGCCATCCTGGGCCCCTGGCCGTCCTGCCGGCGGCTGGATGGGAGGCCCCATGGTCCTGCGCACGCCCCAGCAACGATCGTCCCTGCTCGCCGCCCTCCTGGCCCTCGGCCAGCCCCTGCTCTGGGCGGCCCCCCCTCCGCAGGCAGCGGCCAGCCCCCAGGCCCATGGGCTGGATCTCGCGGGGATGGACCGGCAGGTCAAGCCTGGCGACGACTTCTTCGCCTACGCCAACGGCGGGTGGTACCAGCGCACCGTCATCGCCCCGGACCGCAGTTCCGAGGGCCCCTTCAACCACCTCTTCGACCTCACCAACCGGCGCACGGGGCGGATCATCCGGGCTGCGGCGGCCGCCAGGGCCCCCCAAGGCTCCGAGCGCCAGAAGATCGGCGACTTCTACACCAGCTACCTGGACACCGCGGCCCTGGATCGCGAGGGACTGAAGCCCATCCAGCCGCTCCTGGCGCGGATCGCCGGCATCCGCGACCGCAGGGCCCTGTCCGCCTACCTGGGCAGCACGCTGCGGGCCGACGTGGACGTGCTGAACGCCACCAACACCTACACGGACAACCTGTTGGGGCTCTGGGTGGCGGCCGACCTGAACGATCCCACCCGCTACGCCGCCTTCCTTCTCCAGGGCGGACTGGGCATGCCCGACCGGGACTACTACCTGGACCCCTCCCCGAGCATGAAGGCGGTCCGGGCGGAGTACCAGGCCTACGTGGAGAAGCTCCTCGCCCTGTCCGGCGACCGGGATGCCGCCGGGGAGGCGGCCCGGGTCATGGACCTGGAGACGCGCATGGCCCAGGTCCATGCCACCCGCGAGGCCACGGAGGAGGTCCGCAAGGGGAACAATCCCTGGACCCGGGCGGACTTCGCCGCGAAGGCCCCCGGCCTGGACTGGCAGGCCTACTTCGAGGCGGCCGGCCTGGGCCACCAGCCGACCTTCATCGCCTGGCAGCCCGGGGCCATCGCGGGGCTCTCGGCCCTGGTGGCCCACGAGCCCCTGGCCACCTGGCGGGACTACCTCCGCTTCCACGCCCTGGACCACCGGGCCGCCCTGCTGCCCAAGGCCTTCCGGGAGGCCTCCTTCGCCTTCCACGGCCGGGTGATCCTGGGTACCCCCCAGCAGCGGCCCCGGGAGGCGAGGGCGGTGGATGCCACCAACGCGGCCCTGGGGGAGGCCGTGGGGCGCCGCTACGTGGCCCGCTACTTCCCGCCGGCCGCCAAGGCCCAGGCCGAGGCCATGGTCCAGAACATCCTGGCGGCCTTCCGGGCCCGTATTGACCACCTGGACTGGATGGCCCCCGAGACGAAGGCCAAGGCCAAGGCCAAGCTGGCCTCCCTCCGGGTGTACGTGGGCTATCCGGACCACTGGCAGAGCGACCGGGGCCTCGTCATCAAGGCCGGCGACGCCCTCGGCAACGAGGACCGGGTGGAGCGCTTCGACCTGCAGCGCGCCATCGCCAAGCTCGGACGGCCCGTGGATCGCGGCGAGTGGGTGATGACACCCCAGACCGTCAATGCCGTGAACCTGCCCGTGATGAATGCCCTCAACTTCCCCGCCGCCATCCTCCAGCCACCCTTCTTCGACCCCCAGCGGCCCGCGGCGATGAACTACGGCTCCATCGGGGCCATCATCGGACACGAGATCAGCCACAGCTTCGACAACCAGGGCGCCCTGTTCGATGCGGAGGGCCGCCTGAGGAACTGGTGGACGCCGAAGGACTTCGCCCATTTCGAGGCCTCGGGCGAGCAGCTGGTCCGCCAGTTCGACGCCTACCGGCCCTTCCCGGATGTCCATGTGAACGGGAAGCAGACCCTCAGCGAGAACATCGCCGACGTGGCCGGCCTGGCGGCCTCCCTGGACGCCTTCCACCGCTCCCTCCGCGGGAAGCCCGCTCCCGTGGTGGACGGCCTCACCGGGGACCAGCAGTTCTTCCTGAGCTTCGGCCAGAGCTGGCGCACCAAGATGCGGGAAGCCGCCCTGCGCCAGCGCCTGGTGTCGGACGGGCACGCGCCCGCCGAGTACCGCGCCGACACGGTGCGTAACCTCGATGCCTGGTACGCCGCCTTCGACGTGAAGCCCGGCGAGGAGCTCTACCTGGCGCCCAAGGATCGCGTTCGGATCTGGTAGGCCTCAGCCGTGGGCGCGGTGGTGGGTCACGATCCGATCCACCACCGCCTCCAGGTCCAGGTGGCTGGAGTCCAGGACCATGGCATCGTCCGCCTGCCGCAGGGGCGCCACGGCGCGGCTGCTGTCGGCGGCGTCCCGGCGCTGCAGGTCGGCCAGCACCTCCTCGAGGGCCGGGGCCTTCCCCTTGGCCTCCAGCTCCAGGTACCGGCGGCGGGCCCTGGCCTCGGGGCTGGCCGTGAGGAAGACCTTGCAGCAGGCCTCCGGGAATACCACGGTGCCGATGTCCCGGCCGTCCACCACCCAGCGACCCCGCCGCCCCAGGGCCCGCTGGCGGTCCACCATCACCTCCCGCACCCGGATGTCAGCGCTCACCCTTGAGACGCCGCGGGTGATCTCGGGGCTGCGGATGGCCTCGATCACGTCCTCTGCCCCCAGGAAGACCCGGGGCCCTTCGAGGCGCAGCGCGAGGCCGGCCAGGGTCCGCTCCACCTGGGGGCGGTCGGAGAGATCCACGCCAGCCCGGGCCAGGGCCAGGGTCGCGGCGCGGTACATGGCGCCGGTGTCGAGGTAGTCCCAGCCCAGGACCTGGGCGACGCGTCGGGCCGTGGTGGACTTGCCGACGCCGCCGGGGCCGTCCAGGGCGATCAGGAGCAGGGGGACGGGGCCGTCGGGACGCGCAGACATCTCTCGATTCTGGATCGGGCCCGGGCCGGGGTCCACCGGTACGCGAGGAGGGGCGCCCTGGGGCGCCCCTCCTGTTCCCGCGGATGATGCGCGAGGGCTACTTGGCCAGCCCCAGTTCCTGGAGGATCTTGGGGTTCTTCTCGTCCTGGGCGAGGAGGACATGGCAGGTGTCGCAGTCGGCCGGGATGGTGGTCCCGTCGGCGGCGGTGTGGCTGCCGTCATGGCAGCGGAAGCAGCCCGGGAAGTCGTCGTGGCCGAGGTTGTTGGGGTGGACACCCCAGGTGACCCTCATGGCCGGGAAGATGTTCCGCAGGTAGATGGCCAGCACGCTCTTGGCCGCCTGGTCCACGAGGTCCTGGTGCTGCTGGTACACCGCGGGGTAGGAGGACTGGTAGAAGGCGGTGATGGCGGCGGGGATCTGCTGGCGGGCCGTGTTGCGGTCCGGGTAGTTCACCTTCAGGACCTCGATGGCCTTCTTCTTGATGTAGGGCAGGGTGGGGCTGATGGCTCCCGCGCTCATGGCGTCGTCCACGGCGCGGTCGGGGAGCTGGAAGTTGTGGGTGGGCCGGTTGTGGCAGTCAATGCAGTCCATGACGCGGGTCTCGCCCTTGGCCAGGGTGGCCGCAGGGATGGAGTTGAAGCCGTCCGCCTTGAAGACCTCGACCTTGCCGGCCTTGTTGCGGTAGGTGACCTCGGGGATCACCTGGCGGTGCCCGTCCGTGCTCACGTAGGTGATGGTGGTGCCCGGGGCCATGTGGAAGCCGTGGATGCCCACCTGTCCGGTCGCCGTGTCCCCGCCGATCTTCACCAGCAGCACCGACGTCGCCGGAGTGTTGGCCTCGTCATCGGCGTACTTGGTGTGGATGTAGAGCTTGTCGCCCGTGAACTTGTTGGGCCAGTGGCACTGCTCGCAGGTCTCGCGGGCGGGACGGAGGTTCTTCACCGGATCCTCGATGGGCCGGTGGTAGGTCTTGAAGAGCACGGCGAAGAGCTGGCGTGCGCCGGAGAGCTTGGACTTCACGAACCAGCTGGCGCCGGGGCCGATGTGGCACTGGGCGCAGCCCACCCGGGAGTGCGGCGAGTGCAGGAAGGCGGTGTATTCCGGCTGCATGACCGTGTGGCAGGTCAGTCCGCAGAAGCGGGTGGAATCCATGTACTCCACGCCCTTGAAGCTGGCGGTGCCCACGATGATGATGTTGGCCACCGTGGCCAGCCCCACGCCCAGGAGCAGGTGCCGGATGGCGGGCTGGGAGAAGTCCACATGGGGGTAGATGGTGGGCAGGGTGCCGGCATGCTTGAGCTTCCGCCGGCGCAGCATGATGCCCACGGGCATGAGCAGCAGGCCGAGGATGAACAGGGCCGGCAGCATGACGAAGAGGATGATGCCGGCGTAGGGCGCGATGGGCCGGGTGCTCACCAGCTCCTGGCCCCAGAAGACCACCATGCTGACACCGGCGCCGGTGGTGAGGACGAAGCCCAGGATGGTAAGCCAGTTCTTACCGGCGTAGAAGATCATGCGGCCCACTTCGCGGGACCGTTCTCCAAAACTCATGCGCTCACCTCTCCAGCCAAGGATGTCCGAACAGTGGACACGCGGGTGCGAAATCCCTGTCCCTAAAGTAATGGGACGTGAATGTCCTTACAAGGACAGTCGGCTGGCAGCGCGCCCAAGTGCAGGAAATGCGGCATCCTTCCGGATGAATTGTGACGGAGGTCTCCGCCGGCGCTCAGTCAGGGAAGCGGGAGAGGAGGGCGAGGAAGTCGGCGCCGTAGGCCTGGAGCTTCTTCGGCCCCACGCCGCTCAGGGCCAGGAATTCCGCCTCCGAGCCCGGGCGGAAGCGGGCCATCTGCTGGAGGGTGGCGTCGCTGAAAACCACGTAGGCCGGCACGCCGCGGGTGTCGGCCAGGCGCTTGCGCAGGGCCTTCAGCTCTCCGTAGAGGACGGCCTCCCCTTCCACCGGGCCCGGAGGTACCGGGGGCCGCCCGGCTCTGGGCGAACCGTTGCGGCCCCGCGCCACGGGGGCGGCCTGGCCCATGGGATCCAGGCCCGCGCAGATGTCGCACGAGGCGCCGCAGGCCTGCATGGTCTCGCCCAGGTGCGCCAGCAGGGCCTGGTGCCGGCAGCGCCCGGATTCCGCCAGCCGGAACAGGTCCCGGGTCTGCCGCTGCTGGACCTGGGCGAGGTCGGGCTCCAGGCCGTCCGTGAACCGGTCGTAGCTGAGCACGTCGCCCCAGCCGTAGAACAGCACGCAGTCGGCATCCACGCCATCGCGCCCCGCCCGCCCGATCTCCTGGTACCAGCCCTCGATGCTCTTGGGCAGGTCGCGGTGGATGACGTAGCGGATGTTGCTCTTGTCGATGCCCATGCCGAAGGCCACGGTGGCCACGATGACGTCCACGTCGTCCCGCTGGAAGGCCTCCTGCGCGCGGTTACGGGCCTCGGCATCCATCCCGGCGTGATAGGCGGCGACGCGCAGGCCATGATCCGCGAGGTGAGCGGCGGTGGCCTCCACGGACTTCCGGGAGAGGCAGTAGATGATGCCGCTCTCGCCGCGCCGGGCCAGAACCAGCCGCAGCAGGGCCTCCCGGACGGGCGGCTGGCCCTCGGCGCCCTTGCGGTACGTGCTGATGCGCAGGTTCGGCCTGAAGAAGGAGCCCTGGACCTCGACGGGATCGCGCATGCCGAGCTGGCCGGCGATGTCGCGGCGGACCTCCGGCGTGGCGGTGGCGGTGAGGGCGAGCACGGGAACGCCCGGGAAGCGGCGCTTCAGCCCCGCGAGGGTCCGGTAGGCGGGGCGGAAATCGTGTCCCCAGTGGCTGATGCAGTGGGCCTCGTCCACGGCGACGAGGCGGAGATCCACCGCCTGGAGCAGGTCCGCCAGGTAGAGGTCCAGCCCTTCGGGGGACGCGTAGAGCAGCTCGTACGCGCCGGCCTTGAGGGCGCGGATCCGCTCCCGCCGGGCCTCGGGATCCAGGCTCGAGTTCAGGAAGGTGGCGCGGAGGCCAGCTTCGGTGAGGGCGTCCACCTGGTCCTTCATGAGCGCGATGAGCGGGGAGACTACCAGCGTCACCCCCCCCAGGAGCCGTGCGGGAAGCTGGAAGGTGAGGGATTTGCCCGCACCGGTGGGCATGAGGCCCAGCACGTCGCGCCCGGCGAGGACGGCCTCGATGATCTCGCGCTGGCCGGGGCGGAAGTCACCGTAGCCGAAGGTGGCCTTCAGGGCGGCCCGCAGGTCGCGGGGCGCGTCCAGGTCCGAGGCCAGGGCCTTCAGGGCGGCGATGGCCCCGGGATCGAAGCTCCCGGGATCGGTCCTGTAGCGGCTGCGCATGCGGGCCAGACCCTCCCGGCAGAGGGCGGCGTCCCCCTCGTCCAGGAGGCTGCGCAGCCGCGCGATTTCCGCCAGGACTGACGCCAATCAGCAGCCGCCGTCGAGCAGGGGGGCGGCGGCCCGCCAGAAGGCCTCCATCTCCTCGGGTTTCCCGAAGGAGACGCGGATGTGGTTCGGCAGGCCGTAGCCCTGCATGGGGCGCACGATGACGCCGCGCTTCAGGAGCTCCTGGAAGAGCTCCGCGGCGGGGTAGGCGCTCTCCAGCAGGATGAAGTTGCCGGAGGTGCCGGAGAGGCGGCAGCGGTGCCTGGCGGCCTCGGTCCCGAAGGCCGCGCGGGCCTCGCGGTTCTTCTGGCGGGAGAAGGCCTCGAAGGCCAGGTCCTGCACGGCCACCTCGGCTGCGGCCTGGGCCAGGAGGTTCGTGTTGAAGGGGCTCCGCACCCGCTCCAGGTACTGCATGATCTCCTTGGATCCCATGCCGTAGCCGATGCGCATGCCCGCCAGGCAGTGGATCTTGGAGAAGGTGTGGAGGACGAGCAGGTTCGGCCGCTCGTCGAGGTAGCCTGCGGCGTCCGGGTACTCGCCGGGCTCCTCGTACTCCGCGTAGGCCTGGTCCACCACCAGGATGATGTCCTCCCGCAGCCCGCGCACGAGGCGCTCCAGGGCGGCGCGCTCGAGACGGACGCCCGTGGGATTGTTGGGATGGCCGAGGTACACCAGGCGCGTGTCGGGCTCGACGCGGCGCAGGATGTCGTCGGCGTCCAGCTCCGTCGTGCTGGCGCGGGACTCGATGAGCCGGCCCCCGGCAGTCTGGGTGGCGATGCCGTAGATGGCGAAGCTGTGCTTCGGGACCACGGCGCTGCCTCCTTCCAGGAAGGCGGCCTTGGCCACCATCTCCAGGATCTCGCTGCTGCCGTTGCCGAGGACGATCCGGTCCGGGGGAAGGCCCTTGCGCTGGGCGATGCGCTGGCGGAGGTACCACCCGTCGCTCACGGGATAGAGGCCGAGGCCCTCCACGTCCGTGCCCGCCACCACGGCGGCCACGCGGGCCTTCACCGCCTCGGTGGGTCCCCATGGATTCTCGTTGGAGGCCAGCTTGACGATGCTCGTGAGGCCCAGTTCCCGCTGGACTTCCTGGATGGGCTTGCCGGGGATGTAGAGCGGGATGCGGCCGAGGCGCTCGAAGGACGGGAGGCTGGAGAGCAGGGTGTTCATCACATGGGCCGTTCGGAAAGGACCTTGTCCACGAGGCCATACTGGAGCGCCTCTTCGGGGCCCATGAAGTAGTCGCGATCCATGTCCTTGATGAGCTTCTTCAGCGGCTGGCCCGTGTGCTTGGCGATGATCTCGGAGAGTGTCTCCTTCAGGCGCTGGATCTCCTTGAAGGTGATCTCGATGTCGCTGGCCTGGCCCTGGGCGCCGCCGGAGGGCTGGTGGATCATGATGCGGCTGTTGGGCAGGCTGAACCGCTTGCCCTTGGTCCCCGCGCAGAGCAGCAGGGCGCCCATGCTGGCGGCCTGGCCCACGCAGTAGGTGACGATGTCGTTCTTCACGAACTGCATGGTGTCGTAGATGGCCAGCCCCGCCGTGACGCTGCCGCCGGGGCTGTTGATGTAGATCTGGATGTCCTTGTCGGGATCCTCGCTCTCCAGGAAGAGCATCTGCGCCACCACGGCATTGGCCACGTTGTCGTCAATGGCCGTGCCCAGGAAGATGATGTTGTCCTTGAGGAGGCGCGAATAGATGTCGTAGCTGCGCTCGCCCCGGGGGGTCTGCTCGATGACGATCGGGGGGTAGTAGCTGCTGGGCATGGGCCCTCCTGCGGGGTTCCCAGGATAGCAAAGGGGCGCCATCGGCGCCCCTTTGCGGTCCGCCGGCCCCGGCCCTACTTCTTGGCGGGCTTCTTCGCGGGACCCTTGGCGGGGTCAGCCTCCTGCTTCGCCTTGGCCTTCGGCTTCTCCTCCGTGGGCTCGGCATCCTTCCTGGCGGTGGCCTTCGCCTTCTTCGGCTTCGCCTCGGCGGCGTCGTGATCGTGGTCACAGTCCGGGCCGTGGACGTGCTCCGCGGGAGCCACGGCGGCCGGCTCACCGCCCTCCTGGTCCTCCAGGTCGCCACCCTCCAGGCCGCCCGCGTCGAAGCGGTTCACCGGGAGCCCCGCCTCGCGGCGGCGCTCCAGCTCCATCAGCGCCTCGAAGGCGGCCTTGTCCAGCAGTTCCTCGGTCACGGTGGCGGCCGCCAGCAGGCGGTCGAGGATCTTGTCGGTGCGCAGGCGCCCCTTGATCTCCGTGGTGTTCCCGCGCCGCTCCAGTTCGGCCTTGAAGGCGGCGAAGGGCTGCTGGACCTTGTTGTCCTCCATGAAGGTCCGGATGTCGGCATCAATCTCCTCGTCGGAGACCTGGATGTCCTCGGCGTTCCCGATGGCCTGGAGCAGGTAGCCGCTGCGGACGGCGCGCTCCGCGTCGTTGAGGCGGTGGTTGCGGTAGGCCTCCCAGTTCACCCGCTTGGGGTCCAGGCCCTGCCGGGCCAGGGACTGGGCGAACTCCTGGCAGTAGTCGTCGAGCTGGAGGGCGACCATGGAGCGCGGCACCTCGAAGGGCGAGGCTTCCAGCAGGGTGTCCAGGGCCGCGCCCTGCAGGCGGGCGACCGCATCCCGTTCGGCGGCTTCCTCCAGGTCCTTCCGGATGGCGGCGCGGAGGGCCTCCAGGGTCTCGAACTCCCCCATGTCCTTGGCGAACTCGTCGTTGAGGGCAGGGACCTCCTTCCGGCGCACATCCTTGACGGAGACCTCGTAGGCGAGCGTCTTCCCGGCCAGGGCCCTGTTGGGGTCGTCGGCGGCATGGGTGAGGACGAAGCTCCGGCTGTCCTCCGCCTTCATGCCCACGATCTGGAGGTCGAAGGGCCGACCCGCCTCAAGCTGGATCACCTGGTCCGCGTAGGTCTGGGCCTTGAGGCCCTGGGGCTTCACCCGGATGTCGCAGGTGACCACCAGGCCCTCGGCGGCCGGGCCGTCCACGGGGAGCAGCTTGGTGGCGCGCTGGCGGAGACCCTCCAGGTGCTCCTCGACGGCCGCGTCGTCCACCAGCCGCTTCCGCTTGGTGAGCCGGAGATCCTTGTAGTCGGGCAGGGTCACCGCCGGGGCCACGTCGAACTGGGCCCGGAAGAGGGCGTCGGTGCCCTCCTTCAGCTCCAGTTTCTCCAGGGCCGGGCGGGAGATGGGCTGGGTGCCCGCATCCTGGGCGGCCTTCCAGAAGTGCCGTTCCACGAGCTGCTCGGCCACGTCGGCATGGATCTCCCGGGCGTACCGCTGCATGAGCACCTTCCGGGGCGCCTTCCCGGGGCGGAAGCCGGGGATGCGGGCCTTGGGCGCGATCTTGGCCAGCACGTCTTCGAAGGTCGCGTCCACCTCGGTGGCGGGCACGGTCACTTCGAGCGCCATGAGGGTGGGGGACTGCTGATGGAGGGTGGTGGGCATGGGTGCTCCGGGGTTTTCGTGGGTTCGGAGAGCTGGAGGTCTCGGCTGTCTGTGGGGAGGCAGGGGACGGATCCGGGGGCGCCTCGTGACCGGGGGGGCCTGGGTCCTCGCCCTCGGGCGGCCATCGCCTTTTGCGATTCCGTCCTCTTCGCCGGGCCTGGCGGATGGTGCGAACGGTCGGACTCGAACCGACACGGTGTGAACCGCTGGAACCTAAATCCAGTGCGTCTACCAGTTCCGCCACGCTCGCGGGGGTGCCAAGTTGTCATGCCGGTGGTGCGCCCAGAGCGACTCGAACGCCCGACCCTCAGGTTCGAAGCCTGATGCTCTATCCAGCTGAGCTATGGGCGCGCACCGGAACCCCCTAGTCTAGCTGGAAGCCTCCGGGGCATCGAGTCCCGGCTTGGCTGGGGCGGGCGCCGCGGCCCCAGGCCGGGATTTCCCCGGCTCCGGGGAGGGTTCAGGCCAGGCACCAGGCGTCCTCGGACCCGTGCCGGTCCAGGAGGGCCAGGGCGGGCTCGTCCAGTCCCATGGCCCGGGCGGCCTCCCGCTCGGTGGCGAGGTCGCAGGGCATCACGCCGGGATCGTCGGTGCCCAGGGCGCAGCGGACCCCGCGCTGGAGCATCCGCGGGAGGGGGTGAGGCCGGAGGTCCGGGGCCAGACCTGCGTTGGATCGGGGGCAGACGTCCACGGCGATGCGCCGTTCCGCCAGGAGGTCGAGGGTCTCGTCCGAACTCCGGATGCCGTGGATGATGCGCTCCACGCCTGCCTCCAGGACGGCCTCGCGGACATTCGCATCCGGGCCGTTCTCCCCGGCATGGGCGGCCAGGCGCAGACCCGCGGCCCGGGCGCGCTCGAAGACCGGGGCCCATTCGCGGAACGGGCAGCTCTCCAGGCCTCCGGTGGAGAAGCCCCTCACGAAGGCGGGGCGCTCCGGCAGCACGAGATCCAGGACGGCATGGCCGTGCCGGGGGCCGAAGTGGTTGACGGCGTCCAGCACCACGCAGGCGCGGAAGCCTTCGCGGGCGGCGCTCTCCAGCCCCTCCTCCACGCCGCGCCAGAGGTCCTCCAGGCGGATCTGGGCGCGGTGGACCACCAGGAAGTGGGGGGAGAGCCAGAGGTCCGCGCCCGTGGCGCCCGAGGCCCGGGTCCGCCGGGCCACCGCCAGGACGGCCTCGCGCACGGCCTCGCGGCTGTCGAGGAGCATGGCGCCGAAGAGGAATGCCTCGATGAACCCCTGGAAGGGCACGGCGGATCCGTGCCACAGGGCCTCCAGGGGGGGCGGCAGCGCCAGACCCCGGCGGCCGGCCTCGGCCCGGACCCAGGCAGGATCCAGGGCGCCCTCGAGGTGGGTGTGGCGGTCTACGCGCGGCGCGGCGCCCGGGAGGGGCGGCGATCCGGGGGCCCGGCCCATGCGCGGGGCCTCACTCGTCGTAGTCGTCCATCCGGAGGTCGCCGGGATCGTAGCCGTCCCCCCGGCCCCGCTCGATGGGGACGCCGCTCTCGGTGAAGGCCTCGTCGAGGTTCTCGGCCTCGGCCTCGGGGGTGAAGTCGTCCTCGATGACGTGGGCGACCTTCTCCCGCTTGAGGGCCTTGGGCTTGGCGGGCGCGTTCTTCTGGTTGGCCCCGCACTTGGGGCAGACGGTCTCGGGCTTGCCGAAGTCGTAGAACTTCGTCGCGCACTGGAAACAGGTGAATTTCTTGCCCAGATTCGCCATGGCCTCGCCCCCGCCCAAACTCAAAGGAACAAGGTTCTACCAGAGCGCCTCGGACTTGTCACGCCCCCTCATGCCCAGGGGGCTGCCCCCAGGGCCCCGGAGGCCCCTCCGCAGAGCTGCTGGAGGACGGTTCCGACGAAGATGCGGTGCTGCCGCTCCACCTCCTCGCCGAACCGCTCCACGAAGGTGGCCCGGCTTCGGTCCAGTTCCTCCCGGAGCAGCCCGTAGAGGTTCCCCTGGGCGCGGCCCTGGGCCACCTTGGCCGGGAAGTAGAGCTCGATGTCCCCCACCAGCACCCGGGCCAGGCGCTCGGCGTTCACGCGGGTCCGGGGATCCAGGCCGGGAGCCT
>DAIDKC010000094.1 GCA_027451045.1 Holophagaceae bacterium
CGGACTGGGGGTCTCCTCCTGCCTGGGCGTGGGCCTCCTCGGGAGCGCCCTGGGACTGCCCGCCGGCGAGGCCCTGGCCGGCCAGGTGCCCATGCTGCGCCACCTCGAATGCGCCGAGCTCCAGACGCCGGCGGGCTGGCAGGACTACTACCCCGCAGCCCTGGGCGGGGTCCTGGCCCTCCACTGGGATGGCCCCGAGCCCCGCTGGGAGCGCCTGCAGCCTCATCCCGCGCTCATGGACCGGCTGGTGGTCGTCTACACCGGGCAGCCCCACCATTCAGGCCTGACGAACTGGGAGGCCTACCGCAGGTTCATCGAAAAGGACCCGGGAACGCGACAGGCCCTGTCGGATATCCGGGACATCGCCCGGGACATGGCCCGGGTTCTCCCTTCCGATCCGGATGCCGCAGCCGAACTCCTGGAACGGGAGGGCAGGGCCCGCGTGCGGATGTCACCCGCCGTCGAGACGGATGCCATGAGGGCGATCCGGGCCCGGGGGCAGTCCGAAGGGTGGTACGGCGGGATGAAGGCCTGCGGTGCCGGCGGCGGGGGCTGCTGCCTCCTGGTCGTCCGGCCCGGACGGCGCGGCGCGGCAGAGGCGACACTCCGCGCCATGGGACTCCCGCCCCTCGACCTGAGGATCACGCCCCAGGGGCTCCATCGCCTCTGAGGGCCGCCAGCAGGCGGGCCGGATCCGGGACTTCCAGGAGGGGACCGCCGGGGCTCCCGAGGAGGGCGCGCAGGCGCTGGTCGCGCCGTCCCATGGGCAGGGCCTCGAGCTGTTCCCGCGGGATCCAGCGCAGGCCGGGGGGAACGGGGAATCGCGCGTCCACGGCCAGACGCAGCGGATGGACGGTCTCCCGGCGGTGCGTGTAGACCTGGATCCAGCCCGGCCAGGCCGTGCAGCCCCGGGCGGCGACGCCGATCGGGGGGTGGGACGAGGGATCCACGGCTGGCCATTGCCAGAGTCCGGCCAGGAGGCCTCGGCCTCCTGGGCACTGCAGGAGGTAGTGCCCTTCCGCATGGAGGGCGAGGAGCCAGAGGGACACGTCCTTGGGGCGCGGGCGGACCACCGGGGGCGGGATCTCCCGCGTCCGGCCGGTGCGCTGCGCCGCGCACCCCTGGGCCACGGGACAGCGCCGGCACAGGGGCGAGGGGAGGCAGATCGTGGCCCCCAGTTCCATGATCGCCTGGGTCAGGCGGGAGGGCCCCAGGCGGGCGAGCCCCGGGGCCAGCCACGACTGCAGGTCGGCAGCGCGGGACCTGGGCGCCTCCTCGAGCGCCAGGAGACGGGCGAGCACGCGGAAGGCGTTCCCGTCCAGGGCAGGGGTCGGCCACTGGAAGGCGATGGCTCCTAAGGCGGCGGCGGTGTAGGGGCCGAGGCCAGGGAGGTCCGACAGCCCGCCCAAGTCACGGGGCCATCCCTGCGAAGCGATGCGGCCCGCGGCGGCCTGCAGGAAACGGGCACGCCGATAGTAGCCAAGGCCTTCCCATGCCTTGTGGATGGTGTCTTCCGGCGCCGCAGCGAGAACCCCGGGGGTCGGGAACCGTTCCATCCAGCGGAGGAAGTAGGGGATCACCGTGGCCACCTGGGTCTGCTGGAGCATGACCTCGGAGACCAGGACGGCGTAGGGATCCGGATGGGGGGCATCCAGATCGAGGGCCCGCCACGGAAGATCCCGGCGGGCATCCATGAACCAGGCAGCCAGGGGAGCGAGGAGATCCGGGGCGGGAAGCCAGGGCATGGGGAGAGCCATCAGTGCCTCGTCGGGGGCTTCCAATGACGAAAGAGCGCCGGAACCGGCGCTCTTTCCAATTGGTGCCCGCGAGCAGACTCGAACTGCTACGGCTTGTGGCCACCACCCCCTCAAGATGGCGTGTCTACCAATTTCACCACGCGGGCACGTGGAAGGACCAGTCTACCTGAAGCCGGGAGGGCGTCAATGCCCGGGATCCACGGGAAGGGCGCAGGCGCCTACTTCTTCGCAGGAGCGGGCGGCTGCGGCGCGGGAGGCGGCACCGCGGGAACCGGAGTCTGGGCCGCGGGAAGGTCCAGGGTCTTGTCCAGCACCGAGCGGTTCGAGCGGACCACCAGGATCTCGATGATCAGCGTGGTCGTCAGGAACGCCGCAGCGAGCCAGTAGGTGGCCTTGGAGAGGAAGGGGGTGGCGCCCTGCGCGCCGAAGGCGGAGTTCGCGCCGCCGCCGCCGAAGGAGGCGCCCAGGCCGCCACCCTTGGTCCCGGGCTGGAGGAGGATGGTGGCCACCAGCAGCACGCCGAGGATGATCATGATGAAAGTGGCCAAGCCGTTCATGGACGCTCCGGACCCCCTAGTGTGCCATGGGCGCCGGAGGGCACCAAGCCGCTACATCCAGAGGCCGGCCGGCGTGGGTGCCTGGATGGCCCGGTGGACGCCCTGGGCCAGGGAGGCCAGCCGCATGAAATCCGAAGGCAGCAGGGCCTGGGGGCCATCGCTGAGGGCCTTCTCGGGGTGGCAGTGGGTTTCCACCAGGAGGCCATCGGCCCCGGCAGCCACCCCGGCGAGACCGCAGGGGATCACCAGGTCCCGCCGTCCCGTGGCATGGCTCGGATCCACCATGACCGGGAGGTGGGTGAGGGCCTTGGCCGCCGGTACCACGCTGACGTCGAGCGTGTTGCGGGCATGGTCGGACCAGGTTCGGATCCCCCGTTCGCAGAGCACCACCTTCCGGTTGCCCTCCCCCAGGATGTACTCGGCGGCGTAGAGCCATTCCTCGAGGGTGGCCGCTGGGCCGCGCTTAAGGAGCACGGGCTTCCCGGAGCGTCCGGCCCGGCGCAGCAGCGCGAAGTTCTGCATGTTCCTCGCGCCGATCTGGATCATGTCCGCGCTGCGCTCGACCGCGTCGAAGGTCTCCACCTCCGTGGCCTCGGTGACGATGCCCAGGCCGAATTCCTCGCGGACCTCCTCGAGCAGGCGGAGGCCTTCCTCGCCGAGTCCCTGGAAGGAGTAGGGGCTCGTGCGGGGCTTGAAGGCGCCCGCCCGCAGCAGCTTCACACCCGATTCGGCCACGTAGCGGGCGATGGTGAAGAGCTGGTCCCGGCTCTCGACGCCGCAGGGACCTGCCGCGAGGGCCAGGGTGCCGCCTCCGATGGGCACGCCCCGAACCTCGACCACCGTGCGCGCGGTGGCCGAGTCGGCGCTGGCCAGCTTGAAGGGGCTCGTGATGGGGACGACACGGCGGACGCCCGCCATGGGCTCGATCCGGTCGGGCTTGAGGGCCTGGGATGCATGGGGGGCCACGATGCTAAGGGATCCGGGGGACTCGTTCACCTGGCCGCGGATGCCGGAGGCTTCCAGCAGGTCGAGGATCTCCCGCACCTGGTCGGGGGAAGCGGAGGGTTCCATCAGGATGAGCATTCCGGGGTCTCCCAGGAGGCCCCATTCTACCCACCCGCCATATGGACAGCCCTGAGGCAGGGGTCGCACACTGAGGGCCGGAGGTGACCATGCGGCATGCGTTCTGGGCAGCCCTCGCACTGCTGGTGTTCTCCTTCGGATGCCAGCGGCCGGATGTCACGAGCTTCCTCGCGCATCCCGCACCCGTCACCGTCGCGGTGCGCGTACCCCGGAACGTCCCGGACAGGGTGCGATGCGAGAAGGAGTACGCTGCCGCGCTGCGTGCCCGGCTCGCCACGCGCATGGTGGTGGTGCCTGAAGGCGTCACACCGCCCGCCGATGCAGTGCAGCTCCGGGTGGACATCCACGACCTTTCCCCCGCGGGGAGGACCCCCAGGCCGGCCGTGCTGGGGGTTGCGACCGGAGCGGCCGTGGGGCTCCTCAGCGCCGCTGCCGGGAACCGGGAGGGCGCCTTCTTCGACGGCCTCTTCTGGGGCACCTGGGTGGGAAGCCAGGCGGCGGATGCCCGCGACAGGACGGAGTACCGCCTCGGCTACCACCCCGACCACATCCGCGCCCAGGCGAGTCTGCTCAAGCCCGGCGATCCGGAGCCTCTGTGGGTCGCCAGCGTGGATCCCTACGAGGTGGTCGAGGCCATGGATCCCCTGCCGCCTGGTTCCCGGGACGACCCCGGCCGCATCCTGGAAGAGGAGGCCAAGGGCTTCTCCCGGGTGGTGGTTCGCAAGCTCTCGCGGGACTTCCACATGCTCCGCGTGACCGAGCAGCGTTTCTACCTGCCCCCCGAGCCGGCCGGCGGGAGGAGGTGACCCGTGGAGGCGCGCGCCATTCGTTGTTCCGGATGCGGGGCCTCGGTGCCCGCCGACGCCGTCCGCTGCCCCTACTGCGAGGCCCAGCTGGCCACGGTGGCCTGCCCCTCCTGCTTCGCCGTGGTTCCGGTCTCGGCCGCCCATTGCCCATCCTGCGGCGCCGCCCTCGCGCCCCGCGGCGCGGAAGTGGCGGAAGGGGCCTCCTGCCCGGCTTGCGCCCATCCCCTCCTCAAGGCCCAGGTGGGTTCGGTGGAGCTCCACGAATGCCACGCCTGCGGAGGGCTCTGGCTGGATCGGCAGGTCTTCGAGGACCTGGCCGCCAGCCAGGAGGAGCGGGGTTCGGTGCTGGGGGCCCTGCCCGGCCCCACCGGGCAGCAGGCGGTCCCCGGGGCGCCTGAAGTGGTGCAGTACCGGCCCTGCCCCCGCTGTACCCAGCGCATGAACCGCGTGAACTACGCCAAGCGGTCCGGCATCGTGCTGGATGTCTGCAAGGACCACGGTCTGTGGTTCGACCGGGATGAACTGCGCCGGGTCCTGGCCTTCATCCAGGGCGGAGGGCTGGATCGCTCCCGGGAGCGGGACCTGGAGGATCTCAAGGAGGCCCAGCACGCCGCGGCCCATCCGGAGGCCCCGGAGCCATCCTTCGGCCTGGGCTTGGGTGCCCCGCCGCCGTCCACCTGGGTGGGCGGAACCAGCTTGGCTGGCCTGCTCATCGGAGCGGCCCGGCACCTCCTGGACCGCGACTGACCCGGACGGTCAGCCCGCCTGCTCCACGAGGTCCCCGAATTTTGCCGGATCCAGGCTGGCACCGCCCACCAGCCCGCCGGCCACCTCAGGGAGACCCAGCAGCTCGGGGAAATTCTCGGGGGTGACGCTCCCTCCGTAGAGGATGGGCACGGGGTAGTCCCCCCGGTCCATGAACTGTTCCAGCTTGGTGCGGATGAAGGCGTGGGCCTCCATCACCTGCTCGGCTTCGGCGCGCAGGCCGGTCCCGATGGCCCACACGGGTTCGTAGGCCACCCACAGCGGGCCGGGACCGGTCTCGGCGAGGATGGACAGCTGCTGTCCGAGCACTTCCAGGGTGAAGCCCGCCTGGCGTTCGGCGAGGGTCTCCCCCACGCAGAGCAGGGGGAGGAGGTTCCAGTCCCGGGCCGCCTTGACCTTCTTGACCAGGGCCGCGTCGGTCTCGCCGAAGAGCTGGCGCCGCTCGCTGTGGCCGAGGATGACGCCGGCGCATCCCGCATCCTGGATCTGGGCCATGGAGACCTCGCCGGTGAAGGCCCCCTTCGGCTCGGCATGGCCGTTCTGCGCGAAGAGCCGGACCCCCTTGGCCCGGAGGGCGTCTCCGACCTGCCGCAGCAGGGGGAAGGGCGGGGCCACGCCCACCGCCACACCGGGGGCGGGGCTGTAGCGCGCGAGGAACCCCTCGCTCCAGGCCGCGGCATCCGCGGACAGCAGGTTCATCTTCCAGTTGGCGACGACGCAGCGCATGGGGACTCCTATCTCGAAAGGGCGGTCACGCCGGGCAGCTCGAGACCGCTGAGGTACTCGAGGCTGGCGCCGCCGCCGGTGGAGACGTGGGACATGCGCGAGGCCACACCAGCCTTGTTCACGGCCGCCACGCTGTCGCCGCCGCCGACGAGCACGAAGGCGCCACGGCCCGCGGCGTCGGCCAGCTCCTCGGCCATGCTGAGGGTTCCGCTGGCGAAGGGGGCCATCTCGAACACACCCATGGGTCCGTTCCAGAGCAGGGTCCGGGCGGCGCGGATCTCGGAGGCGTACGCGGCGACCGTCTCGGGACCGATGTCCAGGGCCATGCGGTCCGGGGGAACCTGCTGGTCCTGGGTGATGGCGCAGTCCGCGTCCTCCTTGAATTCCGCGGCCACCACGTGGTCGAGGGGCAGCAGCAGCCTCGTGCCCTTGGCCTCGGCCTGCTTCAGGAGGTCGAGGGCGAGGGCGAGCTTGTCCTCCTCACAGAGGCTCTTCCCGATCTGGAATCCCTGGGCCTTGAGGAAGGTGTAGCTCATGGCGCCGCCGATGAGGATGGCGTCTGCCTTGCCGAGGAAGTTTTGGATGAGCTCGATCTTGTCGCTCACCTTGGCGCCGCCGAAGTTCACCACCAGCGGCTTGTCGGGATTCTCCGTGACCTTGGCGAGGGCCTTCAGCTCCTTCTCCATGAGGAAGCCCGCTGCCACGCGATCCTTGGGGAAGTGCGCCACCATGCCGCTGACCGAGGCATGGGCGCGGTGGGCCGCGCCGAAGGCGTCATTCACGTAGGTGTCCGCGAGCTTCGCCAGGCTGGCGGCGAACTCCTCCTTGTTCTTCGTCTCGCCCTTCTCGAAGCGGAGGTTCTCGAGGAGCAGCACCTGGCCCGGCTTCAGGGCCGCGGCTTCGGCCTCGACAGTCTCGCCATTGACGTAGCTCGCCAGGCGGCAGTCGATCCCCTGCTCCCTCAGCCAGGCGGCCACGGGCGCGGCGGAGAAGGCAGCTTCGAAGCCCTTGCCCTCGGGGCGGCCCAGGTGGGAGGCCAACACCACGGAGGCACCGCCGCCCAGCAGGTGCTTCAGGGTGGGCAGCGTCTCGCGGACGCGGGTGGCGTCCGTGATCCGCCCTTCCTTGAGAGGCACGTTCAGGTCCGCCCTGAGGAACACGCGATGTCCCTTGACGTCGAGATCCCGCACCGACTGGAAGCCCATGGCAGCTCCTTGCGATTGGCAAAGCACCATTCTGACGGAAGATGCGCCTCCGGCCAACGGCGGTCAGTTCCTCTGGAAGAAGGCGATCCAGCGCGGACTGGAGGCGATGTAGGGCTCGCCTGCGTAGGTGCCCAGGGCGCACCTCAGACGCAGACCCGCCGACTCCGCCAGGGCCGCCAGTTCGCCGGGCCGGTAGAGGCGCACGCTCTCCAGGGCCTCCCGGGTTTCGCCCGTGTCCAGGCGCAGGATCTCCATTCGCTTCACGAGGCGGTTGCCTTCGAGACGCCTGCGGCTCCGGATGCGGAGGCCGTCGCGCTCCGTCTCGTCTTCTGGAACCAGGGTACGCAGCGTCTCCTCGGCGTTGAGGTAGTCCAGGATCATCATCCCGCCGGACTGGAGGCGGATCCCGAGTTCCGCCAGGAGTCCGGCGTTCGCCTCGTCGCTGAAATATCCGAAGGGGGTGAACCAGAGGCAGATGCCCCTCAGGCTCCCGGCTTTGACGGGGAGCCTCCGCATGTCCCCCCGGAGGAGCCAGGGATGCAGCGGAGCTGGCGCCATCCGCAGCAGGGTGGGCGAGAGGTCCATCCCGAAGGCCATGGGATTGGTGCACCGCAGCCCTTCGAGATGCCGTCCGGAGCCGCATCCCAGGTCCAACACCGGCCCCCGGGCGAGTTCGGGGGCCTCCCGGAGGGCCGTGGCCACCGCGTCCCGGGCTTCCGCCGCATCCCGGTGCGCGTAGAGCCGCGCATAGTCGGCGTCGAACCATTCCTCGAACCAGTCGCCCATCGGCCCAGGCTAGCAGCCGGTAGAATGGAAGGGCAAAGGAACCCCATGCAGCGCCCCGAACGCCTCGAAGACCAGATCCACTTCCTCCTCTCGAACCTGATCCAGCGCGAGCTCCGGGATCCCGAGCTCGGATTCCTCACCCTCACTGCGGTGCGCCTCACGCCGGACCGCAGCCTGGCCAAGGTCTACTTCACCGTCCTGCCCGCCCAGGGGGGCGACCAGGAGGCCCAGGACGCCCTCACCCGGAAGGCCCTGGGCCGTGCGGCCGGATTCCTGCGCAGCCAGCTGGCCTCGCGACTGAAGATCCGCCGGGTGCCCGAGCTGCGCTTCTTCCCCGATGGCACCCTCGAGGAAGGCAACCACCTGGAGGCGCTCCTGGCGGAGATCGGCCAGGAGCGCGAGTCCCGTCCCCCGGAAGCCACAGAGGCGCCGGAGGCCTGATGGAATCCGGCGGGGAGGGCGTCGAGCCGGGCATTCACCTGGTCCACAAGGCCGCGGGCCGGAGCAGCTTCGACGTGGTACGCACATTCAAGCGACGGGCCTTCGACGCGGGGCAGCGCAAGCTGGCGCTGGGCCATGGCGGCACGCTGGACCCCTTCGCCGAGGGGCTCCTCCTCGTGCTGGCGGGCCAGGCCACCCGCCTGATGGAGCTGATGCACCCGCTCCCCAAGACCTACCTCGCGGAGGTGGCCTGGGGACTGGAGACCGATGCCTGCGACCTCCATGGGCAGCCGGTGCGGGAGGGGGACGCGCACTGCCTGGATTCGGCGGCGCTCGACGCGGCCCTGTCCTCCCACCTGGGCTGGCGCGACCAGGTCCCCCCGGCCACCAGTGCCAAGAAGATAGACGGGGAGGCCGCCTACAAGCGGGCCCACCGGGGGGAGACGGTGGAGATGCGGCCGTGCCGGGTGTACCTGCACACGGCCCGTTGGATCGCCCACGACCTGCCCCGGACCAGCACCCTGGAACTGACCTGCCGCGGCGGGTTCTACGTGCGGAGCCTGGCCCGGGACCTGGGCCGCAGCCTCGGCTGTGGCGCCCATCTCAGGGCCCTGAACCGCACTTCCATCGGTCCCTGGGACGACCCGGGCGAAGGCCGGGAGCGGCTGGTCGCGGGCGACGCCCTGCTCCCCTGGTGTGCAAGCCGCCTGCTGACGGACGCGGAGGCGGATCACCTGGCCCACGGCCGGGCCATTCCGACAGGCGGGATCCTCCCTCCCACGTGGGCGCTGCCCGAGGGCTTCCCGGATCCGGCCCCGCCCCTGCGTGCTCTGCACCAGGGCCGCCTGGTGGCCCTGCTCAAACCCGCCGACGGGGGATTGCGCACCTTCGCCAACCTGCGCGGCGGGCTCTAGGAGGCCACCTTCACTCTGTCACCGAGGCGGGGCCCGGGCCGGGTTTCCGGGCGACCCTGCGGAAGAGCAGGACCATGGGGATGCAGAGGAGGGCGAGGAACCCCAGCATGCGGAAGTTGTCCACATAGGCGGCGTAGGTGGCCTGCTGCTGCACCAGCTTGTCCAGGAGCGCGAGGGCCCGAGCTGGCGCGTTCGCCGAGCCGAATCCTCCCGCACCCGCAAGCTTTGCTTCGACGCCCCCGAGCCACTGGGCCATGATGGGGTTGCCAGGCACGAGATGGCCCACCAGGACGCTGCGATGGGCCTGGGTACCCCGCACCAGCAGGGTCATGATCGAGGCGATGCCGATGCTACCGCCGAGGTTGCGCATCAGGTTGTAGATGCCCGCGGCATTCCCGATCTCCTCCTTGGGCAGCCGGCTCATGGACATGGTGATGAGGGGCACGAAGATGAAGCCGGAGGCGAATCCGTTCAGGATGTTCGGCCACACCACGGTCGCCATGGACATGTCCAGGGTGATCCGGCCCAGCAGAAGGGCGGAGATGCCGAGGACGGCGAAGCCCACGGCGACGAGGATCCGGCCGTCCACGCGGTTGGTCAGCCTCCCCACCACCACCATGGAGAGGATGGAGCCGAAACCCCGCGGACTGACCGCCAGGCCGCTCTGGAGAGCCGGGTAGCCCATCAGGATCTGCAGGAACAAGGGGAGCATGGCCGTGATCCCGTAGAGGACGCAGGTGTTCACGGTGGCCATGAACGTCCCGGTGGCGAAGCTGCGGTCCTTGAACACGCGGAGGTGGACGATGGGTTCCGGGTGCCTGGATTCGCGGTAGAGGAACGCGAGCAGCGCCGCCACGGCCACGACGGCCGTCCAGCGGATCCAGTCGGCCTCGAACCAGTCCGCCTCCTGCCCCTTGTCCAGGATCATCTGGAGGGCGCCCACCCAGACGGCCATGAAAAGGAAGCCGAGGGCGTCCACGGACCCGCGGACCGCGCGCTTGAGGTAGGACGGATCCATGATGAAGGTCTGGGCCATGAGCAGGGCGACCAGGCCCACCGGCAGGTTGACGAAGAAGATCCACCGCCAGGAGAAGCTGTCCGTGATCCAGCCGCCCAGGGTGGGGCCGATGACCGGCGCCACCACGACACCCACGCCGTAGACCGCCATGGCGGTGCCGTGCTGCTCGGGCGGGAAGCTCTCCAGCAGGATCGCCTGGGCCAGCGGCAGCATCCCGCCACCGCCGAGACCCTGGAGGATGCGCGCCAGGATGAGCATGGGCATGTTCATCGCCAGGCCGCAGAGCATCGAGGCGGACGTGAACAGGATGATCGAGGCCATCAGCAGCCGCTTGCGCCCGATCCGCCGGGTCAGCCAGCCCGTCGCGGGCAGCATGATGGCGTTCGACACGAGGTAGCTGGTGAGGATCCAGGTGGACTCGTCCGTGGAGGCCGACAGGTTCCCGGCGATGTGGGGCAGGGCCACGTTCGCCACCGAGGAGTCGAGCACCACCATGAAGGTCGCCAGCATCACGCTGGCCGCGACCATCCATGGCCGGGCCGGCTGGCTGTGATCGAGCGGCTCTGCGCCTGGTCGGTTCAAGGGGAATCCGGTGCCCCAGCGGCGGGACGTTCCCATTCTTGGGTCCGGATTCTATGATTTGAAATATCTATTCACGTCTAGATTGATATCAAGAGGGTATCAATGGATCTCAGGCTCCTGCGCTCCTACGTCGCCGTGGCGGAGGAACTCCACTTCAGCCGGGCCGCGCTGCGCCTGCACATCGCCCAGCCGCCCCTCAGCCGGCAGATCCGGCGCCTGGAGGAGGAGGTGGGCGTCCAGCTCCTGAAGCGGACCCAGCGCCGCGTCACCCTGACGGATCCGGGTCGGCAGTTCCTTGAATCCGCGCGCGCCATCCTCGCCCAGGTGGAGGCGTCCGTGGCCCTGGTGCGGCGGATGGGCCGCGGGGAGGTCGGCCGCATCGCCATCGGCATGACGAGTTCCGTGGCCTTCGGGGATGCGCTGCCCCGCCTTCTCCGCCGCTTCCGGGAGGGGCATCCCGGGGTCTCCATCTCGCTCCGGGAGATGAGCGCGGGCGAGCAGATGGGGGCCCTCCGGGACGGCCGGATCCAGGTGGGTTTCATGCGCCCGCCCCTGCGGGAGGCCGGCGTGTCCTTGACCCCCTTCACCCGGGAACCCCTGGTGGCCGTCCTGCCCGTGGAGCATCCGCTGGCAGGACGGCGGCGGATTCCCTTGAAGGCGCTGGCGGGAGACCCCTTCATCACGGTGCCCCGGAGCGAGGCGGTCGGGGGGCTGGACCTGGTGCTGGAGGCCTGCCTCCAGGCCGGATTCCGCCCGGAGATCGCCCAGCATGCCCAGGAGATCCCCAGCGTGATCGGCTACGTGGCCGCGGGCTTCGGCGTCTCCCTGCTGCCCCAGGCGGCGCGGAGGCTGGCCCACGGGGGCGTGTCGTTCGTGGATCTCTCCACGCCCCGGGTCTTCATCGAGATGGCCGCCGTGTGCCTGGCCGGGCAGGATGCCCCCCTCCTGGCGGCCTTCCTGGCCGAGGTCGGCGGCATCGCGGCCCGGAAAGGCAGGGGCTGAAAAGGCAAGGGGGGCGCCCAGCGCCCCCCTTGCCATGCGGCCGGTGCGCCCTCATTCCGGGCGGGGGACCCGGGCGGCGAGGTCGTCCAGGACCTGGAACATCTGCTGGCACTCCTCGCAGCTGGTGTGGGGCGTCCCGCAGGGGAATCCGTCGCTCTGCATGCCCATGCAGCGGGGCTGCTGGACGAAACGGACCAGCTCCCCGAAGAGGTTGGACACCCTGTCCCGGAGGGGGCTCTCGGGGATCTCGCGCAGGGCCAGGATGATCTTCCACTCCTCGGGGCTGAGGGTGGTCTGGATGCCCGTCTCCAACATGGCCGCCTCCGGGTGCAAGCTTAGGTCTATTCGCCGAGGGATTCCACGGCCTTGATGCCCCAGGCGAAGGCCTCCTCGTTGAGGGGGATCAGGGCGCACTTGTCCTTCAGAGCCTGTCGGACGGAGGTGAGGAGGGTCTCCTTGGGGAAGAGGCCGGTAGCGGCCTGGAGGGCGCCGAGGGCCACGATGTTCTTCACCACGGCCTTGCCGAGATCCGTGGCGATGCCCGTGAAGGGCACCGGGACCATCTTCACGCTGGGATCCAGGACGGGAGCATCGCTCACCACGGAACTGTCGTAGATCACGGTGCCACCCTTCTTCACGGCCGGGCCGAACTTCGCGAGGCTGGGGGCGTTGAAGGCGATGAGGATGTCGGGCGTCGGGGAGCCCGGGTTCAGCACTTCCTCCTCGGCCACGTGGACATCGGCGTAGGAGGTCCCCCCCCGGCTCTCGGGGCCGTAGCTGGGGATGTGGGTGGCGTCGAAGCCTTCGGTGATGGCGGAGCGGGCGATGAGCATGGCCGCCGTCTGGGCGCCGTCTCCGCCGGAACCGGCCAGCTTCAGGGAGATGTCGTGGGGCGCGATGTGGTGGGGGAATCCCTTGGTGAAGCGCTCGGCCGGTTCCGAGGTGGCGCCGGCGAGGTGCAGGAGCTTCTCCCCGTCGAAGTTGGGAGCCGCAGGCTTGAACCAGGGCTCCCGGGTGAGGTCCTTCTTGACGCCCAGGGGATACACGGGTTCCATGCACTCCTTGACCCACTTCTCAGTGTCCTCGGGGTTCATCTTCAGATGGGTGGGGCACTCGGCCAGCACCTCGATGAAGGAGTAGCCGCGGCCCTCCATCTGGAGCTTGAGGGCCTTCTGGATGGCCTTCTTGGCCTTGATGCGCTGCTTCGCGTCGTAGAGGGCCACGCGTTCCACGTAGACGGGCCCGTCGAGGCCGGCGATCAGCTCGGCCATCTTGAGGGGCTCGCCCATGTACTCGTTCCGGCCGGCCGGGCTGGTGCTGCTGGTCTGTCCCATGAGGGTGGTCGGGGCCATCTGGCCGCCGGTCATGCCGTAGATGGCGTTGTTGATGAAGATGATGGTGATGGGCGCGCCCAGCTGCGCCGCGGCCACCGTCTCGGCCAGGCCGATGGAGGCCAGGTCGCCGTCGCCCTGGTAGCTCACGACGATGCTCTCGGGGTTGGCGAACTTGTGGCCCAGGGCCACTGCGGGAGCCCGGCCATGGGCGGCCTGGGTGTTGCCCACATCGAAGTAGTAGTAGAGGAA
>DAIDKC010000095.1 GCA_027451045.1 Holophagaceae bacterium
AGAGGTAGACCTCGCCTGTGGGGTTGCCCATGCGGCCCTTGAAATTCCGGTTGGTGGTGCTCAGTGCCACCTCGTGGTCGCCCAGCGCGCCTTCGTGAACGCCCAGGCAGGGGCCGCACCCGGAGTTCATCACCACGGCGCCGGCCCGCATGAGGTCGTGGACGTAGCCCTTGTCCAGGGCCTTCGCGAAGATCCGGCTGGAGGCGGGAAACACCAGCATGCGGGTGCCCTCGGCCACCTTCTTCCCGCGCAGCATGTCGGCGGCGATGGCCAGGTCGTCCAGGCGGCCGTTGGTGCAGCTGCCGATGACGATCTGCTGCACCTTCGTGCCCGCCACCTGGTCCACGGGCTTCACGTTGTCCACCATGTGGGGGCAGGCGATCTGCGGGGCGAGCTGGGCGACATCCACTTCCAGCACCTGCACATAGGTGGCGTCCGCATCGGGGGCCACCGTGGTGATGGTCTCCGTCACGCCCGCCTCCTCGTGCAGGTAGCGGAGGGTCTCCGCGTCACCCGGAACGATGCCGGAGGTGGCGCCGGCTTCCACGCTCATGTTGCAGATGGCGAGGCGGCCGCTGGTGCTCATCTTCCGGATGGTCTCGCCATGCCACTCGAGCACCTTGAAGTTGGCGCCCTGGGCGGTGAGCTTGCCGATGACGTGGAGGATCAGGTCCTTCGCGCCCACCATGGGCGGGAATTCGCCGTTGACCACCACTTTGATGGTGGCGGGAACCTCGATGTTCACGGCGATCCCGAGGGCCCAGACCGAGGCCATCTCCGTGGCCCCGATGCCGAAGGCGAAGGCGCCCAGCGCCCCGTGGCTGGTGGTGTGGGAGTCCGTGCCCACCACCACGTAACCCGGGCGGACGTAGCCATACTCGGGCAGGATCTGGTGGCAGATGCCGCCCACATCGCCGCGGACGTCGTGGAACTTGGTGATGCCGTTGGCGGCCACGAACTCGCGGATCTTCTTCTGGTTGGTGGCGGTCTTCGGGGATTCGGCCGGCACACGGTGGTCGAAGATGATGGCGACCCGCGAGGGATCCCACACCTTCGGGGCCCGGCCGGTGCCCTCGAACACTTCCCGGTGCTGGTTGATCACCAGCGCGGCGTTCTCGTGGGACATGGCGAGATCCACCCTCGGCTCCACCACATCCCCGGCCTTCACGGACGGCAGGCCCGCCGCGCGGGCCAGGATCTTCTCGACAACGGTCATACCCATGGCTGCTCCTTGCATGCAGGTTTCAGATCACGCCCCTGGCCTTGAGGTCCGCCAGCTCGGCCGTGCCCAGCCCCAGGGCGCCGAAGACCTCGCGGTTGTGCTCGCCCAGGCGGGGCGGAGGGGCCTCCACCGTGCCGGGTGTCTTCTCGAACTGGGCGGTGAGGCCGAAGACCTCGATCTCACCCAGGCCCTCCACGGACACCTTCTTCAGGGCCCCGCGATGCTGGATCTGGGGCTGGCGGAGCGCCGCCTCCAGGTCCAGGATCTCCCCGCTGGGCACGTCCTTGGCATTGAGTGCCTCGACCCAGAGGGCGGTGGGCTGCGTGGCGAGACGGGCTTCCAGCAGCGGCGTCAGTTCCTTGCGGTTCCGCTTGCGGGTGTCGCGCTCCTGGAAGCGCGGGTCGGTCTTCAGCTCGGGAACCCCGAGCACGTCGCAGACCGCCTCCCACTGCTCCTGCTTGTTGGCCGCGATGTTGATGTGGCCGTCCCGGGTGCGGAAGGTGCCGCTGGGCGCCGCCGTGAAGTTGTCGTTGCCCATGAGCGCCGGCTGCTGGCCGCCGATGAGGAGGTTCGCAGCCACCCAGCCCATGAGGGGCATGATGCTGTCGAGCAGCGCCACGTCAATGAACTGCCCCTCGCCGGTGCGCTCCCGGTGGTAGAGGGCCGCCATCACGGCGAACGCCGCGTTCAGGCCGCCCACGGTGTCGCACACGGGGAAGCCCGTGCGCAGCGGGTTCAGCCGCTCGTCCCCGTTCACGGCCATCTCGCCCGAGAGCCCCTGGATGATCTGGTCGTAGGCGGGCTTGAAGGCGTCGGGCCCGGTCTGGCCGAAGCCGGAGATGGCGCAGTAGACGAGCTTCGGATTCAGCTCCGAGAGGGCCTTGTAGCCCAGGCCCAGGCGGTCCATCACGCCAGGACGGAAGTTCTCCACCACCACATCGGCGTCCTTCACCAGCCTGCGGAACAGTTCCTTGCCCTCCGGAGCCTTGGTGTTCAGGGTGATGGAGCGCTTGTTGCAGTTCTGGGCCAGGAAGCTGGTGCCCATGAGCTTCTTGTTCAGCTCCGGCAGGATGCCCAGCTTGCGGGCCAGGTCGCCGTCCTTGGGGTTCTCCACCTTGAGGACGTCGGCCCCCAGCAGCGCCAGGTGGAGCGTCGTGAAGGGCCCCGACAGGACGTTCGTGAGGTCGAGAACCTTGATGCCTTCGAGGATCCTGCGGCTCATGCCTGCCCTCTCGGATTGACGATCCCGACTTTATGCACGCAGCCCGGCAGTTCGCGACCGAAGAAATCCGACACGTCACGGGCCACCCCCAGGAGGGCGCCCAGGTCCACGTCGGTCCGCTGGCCGTTGCGCTGCAGGCCATGCACCAGATCCTCCGTGGCCACATTCCCCGATGCCACCTTGGTGAAGGGGCACCCGCCCAGGCCGCCGAAGCTCGTCTCGATGGAGGCGGCGCCTGCATCCAGGGCTGCGTAGACGTTGGCCATGCCCAGGCCGTAGGTGTTGTGGATGTGGGCCGTGAATTCCGCCGAGGGATCCAGTTCCAGGAAGCAGCGCAGGTAGCGCCGGATCTGGGCGGGATGAGCGTGCCCGGCGGTATCCGCCAGGCTGATGCTGTGGAGCCCGGCCTCCAGGTAGGCCTCCACCAGGGTCCTCACCCGTTCGAAGGGGACGACCCCTTCGAAGCCGCACCCGAAGGCGCTCTGGACGCTCACCTGCACCCGGCGGCCCGTCTTCTGGGCGGCCTTGGCCATGGCGACGATCCGGCTGGTGGCCTCCTCCGTGGACATGCCTGTGTTCTTCCGGCTGTGGGTGTCCGAGGCGGAAACCCCCATGCAGATCATCCCCACGCCGACCTCCATGGCCCGCTCCAGGCCCTTCTCATTGAGCACGAGGCCCGAGAAGACCGCCCGGTGGTTCTCTCCACCCAGGATGCGGAAGAGGTCGTCGGTGTCCGCCATCTGGGGCAGCTTGTCGCTCCGGACGAAGGAGCCGACCTGGACGAGGTCCACACCGGAGTCCGCCACGCGGCGGATCCAGTCGAGCTTCGTAGCTGTCGGCACCACCCGGCTCTCGTTCTGGAGACCGTCCCGGGGTCCGACTTCATGGATGAGGATGGGGTTCATGTCTGGATCCAGGAATGTGCCCGGGAGGCCGCGAGGATGCACGCCAATGCCGTCATCATCGCGGCCTTCCTGGCTGGGGAGCTACAGTTTCCTCGCGATGGCCTCGCCCATCTCGAGGGTGGTGGCGCTGCCGCCCATGTCGTAGGTCCGGACCTTGCCCTCGGCGATGACTGCTGCCGTGGCCTGCTCCAGCCGCGCGCCCTTCTCGGTCTCGCCCAGCCAGTCGAGCATCATCTTGGCGGCCAGGATGGTGGCGATGGGGTTCACCTTGTACTGGCCGGCGTACTTGGGGGCGCTGCCGTGGCTGGGCTCGAAGACCGCGAGCTTCTCTCCGATGTTGCCCGAGCACCCGAAGCCCAGGCCGCCCACCATCTGGGCCGCGAGGTCGCTGATGATGTCGCCGAAGAGGTTGGTGGCCACCATCACCCCGTAGTTCTTCGGGTTCTTCAGCATCCACATGGTGATGGCGTCCACGTTGGCGTCATCCATGGCGATGCCGGGGTACTCCTTGGCGATGCGCTTGCCGGTCTCCAGGAACATGCCCTCGGTGGCGCGCACCACGTTGGCCTTGTGGATGACGGTCACCTTGGGATAGTTGAACTTCCTGGCATATTCGAAGGCCGCCCGGATGATCCGCTCGCAGCCCTTCTTCGTGTTCACCTTGCAGGTGATGGCGAACTCGTCGCCCGGGAGGTCCGCGAAATGGCCGAAGGGCTTGCTGTTCGCCTTCAGCACGGCCTTCACCTCGTCGGGGACGGGGTTGAACTCCACGCCAGCATAGAGGTCCTCGGTGTTCTCGCGGAACACCACCATGTCAATGCCGTCCTGGTAGTTGAGGGGGTTGCCTGGGTAGGCCTTGCAGGGCCGCAGGCAGGTGTAGAGGTCGAACATCTGGCGCATGCGGACGATGGGGCTGCGGTACACCAGGCCCTTGCCCTTCAGCTCCGGCACCAGTTCCGCCTCGGCGTCCTTCACGGGCTTGGAGGTGATGGCGCCGAACATGGCGGCATGGCTGCGCTTCAAAAGGTCAATGGTGCGCTGGGGGAAGGCCTCCCCCTCCTTGCACCAGAATTCCCAGCCGATGTCGCCGTGAGTGTAGGCGGCGTCGAACTTCAGGGCATCGAGACAGATCTTGGCCGCCTCCATGACTTCCACGCCCACGCCGTCGCCGGGCAGCCACGCGATGTTGAACTGGCTCATGGGATCTCTCCTTCGAGTCGGACTGGATTCGGATGACCGCGGTGTCCGCAATCCCCCATGATGACGGTCCGAGAATCCCCTCGCCTCGGCAGCCGTCACAATTCCCCCCGGAACCTGGGCGAAGCGGGATGCGGATGGACATATCGTCAAATACGAGCTATTTGCAGGCCAGCCAACTGGCGCCGCCGCGCACTTCGGCCGCCAGCTTCACCCCCAGCGGGCCCAGGTCGTCGGCGCCTTCCATGGCCTCCTTCAGGAGGGCCGCGGCCCGGGCCGCCTCCTCCGGCGGCGCTTCCAGGAGGAGTTCGTCATGGACCTGGAGCAGCAGCCGGGCCCGGAGGCCCGCTTCCGCCAGCGCCCGGTGCAGGCGCACCATGGCGCGCCGGATGAGGTCGGCGGCTGTTCCCTGCACCACCGTGTTCACGGCCTCCCGCAGGCCCGCCGCCTGGAACCGCTTGTCGCTGCTCTGCAGCTCGGGGATGCGGCGGATGCGGCCCCAGTGGGTGCGCACCAGCCCCTCCTCGACGGCCCGGGCCTTGGTCGCCTCGATCCATCCGGCCACCTTCGGCATGCGCTCGAAGTAGCGCTCGATGAAGGCCTTCGCCTCCTTCTGGCTCACCCCGATGTTGGCGGCCAGGGCGAAGGCCCCCTGGCCGTAGAGCAATCCGAAGTTGACCGCCTTGGAGGCGCTCCGCTGCTCCGCGGTGACGGTCTCCATCGGCACGTTGTAGACCTCCGAGGCCGTGCGGCGGTGGATGTCCTCCCCCGCCTCGAAGGCCCCCAGCAGCACAGGATCCTGGGCCAGGGCCGCCACCACCCGCAGCTCGATCTGGCTGTAGTCGGCGTCCAGCAGCACCCAGCCGGGCTCGGGCACGAAGGCACCGCGGATGGCCCGGCCTTCCTCGGTGCGGACGGGGATGTTCTGGAGGTTGGGATCGTTGGACGCCAGGCGGCCCGAGGCCACCACCGCCTGGTGAAGCTTGGTGTGCACCCGACCCGTGACGGGGTTCACCATCTGCGGCAGGGCCTCGACGTAGGTGCCCAGCAGCTTGACCATCTGGCGGTGGCGCAGCAGCTCCCGGGCGATCTCCGCATCGTGCTTCCCGGCCAGCTCCTCCAGGGTCTCCTCGTCCGTGCTGGGAGCCTTGGTCTTGCCCGTGTACTTGATGACGGGCAGCTTCAGCTTCTCGAAGAGGATGGTGCCGAGCTGGCTGGGGCTGTTGAGGTTGAAGGGCTCCCCGGCCAGTTCCAGCACCCGGGCCTCGGCCCGCTTGCGCTCGGCGTGCATGCGCGTGCCCAGGTCGGAGAGAACCTCCAGATCCAGGCGAACGCCGTGGCCCTCCAGGGCTGCCAGCACCTCCACGAGGGGCAGGTCCACCGCCTCGTAGAGCCGCTGGAGCCCCGCGTCGGTCAACTGGGAGCGGAGCCGGTCGCAGAGCTGGAGGGCGAGATCGGCGTCCTCGGCGGCGTACTGCACGGCCTGCTCGAAGTCAGCCTCGTCGAATCGCTTCTGGGCCTTGCCCTTCCCCACCACCGCCTCGAAGGCGATGGGCTTCACATCCAGGTGGCGGACGGAGAGATCGTCCAGGTTGTGCCGGGCGCCGCTGTCCAGCAAGTAGCTGAGCACCATGCTGTCGTCCGCCAGCCCCCGCACCGGCAGGCCGTGGCGCGCCAGCACCTGGAGGTCGTACTTGAGGTTCTGGCCGCACTTCGCCACCGCGGGATCCGCCAGCAGGGGCGCCAGGAGGCGCCGGGCCTGCGGGAAGGGGAGGTTGCGCGGATCCAGGTGGGGCGCCAGTTCCCCGAAGAAGGCCTCCGGCTCGCCCCGCAGGTCCAGCAGCCCCTCCGGCAGCCCGCTGTCCGGGAGCAGCCCGGGCAGGGATCCCTCGGTATCCGCCGTGGGCGGCTTCAGGTGGGCCAGGGGCACGTAGAGTCCCTCGTTGGGCGCCCAGGCCAGGCTCAGGCCCACCATGTGGCCCCGGGTGGGCTCCACGCTGGTGGTCTCCGTGTCCAGGCCGCAGCGGCCCGCGGCGCGGCAGGCGGCGATGGCCTCCTCCAGGTCCAGGAGGCTGGCCGCGGCCCGGTACTGGCGCACCGACCCGGCCTGGGCGGCGCTCTGGGTGAACTCCTTGGTGAGGGTCTGGAAGCCCAGCGCCTTGAAGGTGGCGCGCGCCCGCTGATCGTCCACGCCCGGATAGGCGAGATCCTCCGGGTGCAGGGGCAGGGCCAGGTCCGTCACCACCGTCACGAGCCGGCGGGTGAGGTCCAGCCAGCCCGTTTCGGGATCCGAAGCCGCCGCCAGGCCCTCCTGCTGCTTCGGCTTGAGGTTTGCCTTCGCCGCCAGCACCCCGTCCAGGCTGCCATGTGTCTCCAGGAGCTGGGCCGCCCCCTTCTCGCCGATGCCCGGCACGCCCTTCACGTTGTCGGAGGCATCCCCCACCAGGCTGAGGAAGTCCACCACCTGCTCGGGCCACACGCCCATGCGCGCCTTCACGCCCTCGCGGTCGTGCCAGACCTCGCCCTCCTTGGTGTTCAGCACCTGGATCTTCCGGTCATCGTCCACAAGCTGGAGCAGGTCCTTGTCGGGGCTCACGATGACCGCCGGGAGTCCGCGTGCGGCGGATTCCCGGGCCAGGGTGCCCATCACGTCATCCGCCTCGTAGCCGTGCAGCTCCACGATGGGGATGCTGAGCGCCTCGACCAGCTGCCGGATCATCGGGATCTGGGGCCGCAGATCCTCCGGCATCTCTGCCCGGTTGGCCTTGTACTCGGGATAGATCCGGTGTCGGAACGTCGGCTCCGGCGTGTCGAACACACAGGCGATGTGGCTGGGCTTGTGCTTCTCCAGCAGCTGGAGCACCAGCCGCGTGAAGGTGTACGCCGCCCCGTTCTTGAGCCTGGGATTGGCGTAGTAGGCCCGAAAAATGAAGGCGAAGGTGTCTATCAGATAAAGCTGTTCCTCAGCCATGCGCCACCTCCGGGCCGAACGGCGAGGTCTCGCGCATCCGCGCAGCGGATGCCGAGAGGATGAAGGCGAAGGTGTCCAGGAGGTCGAGGCGTGCTTCAGGCATGCCCCCAGTGTCCCACCTCACCTCAGTCCGAACACCCGCCGCAGGAGGTGTTCCCACCAGGCGGCGGGCAGGAGGGCCTTGGCCTTCCCGGCCCAGAAGGCATCCCTCCCGACGACCACCCGACGGGGGGGACGGGCGGCGACCAGGGCGGCCACGATGCGCCGGGCGCAGGCTTCGGCGGGGATGCCCATGGCGCGACCCCGCGCCCGGGCGGCCAGGTGGCGCGCCAGGAGGGCCTCGTAGCGGGTGCCCCGGGCCCGCTCCGGCAGGTCGCCCCAGGCCCGGGCGAGGTTCTCCTGGAACTCGGTTCGGACGGCGCCCGGTTCCACCAGCACCACGGCCACCTCCTCCCCGATCTCCAGGCGCAGGGTCTCCGCGAGGGCCACCACCGCGTGCTTGGAGGCGTTGTAAGGGCCCGCCAGGGGTATCGAAAGGCGCCCGAGCATGGAGGCCACCTGGATGATGCGGGGGGAGGGCTGGCGCCGGAGCTGGGGCAGGAAGGCGGTGGTGACGGCGTGGAGGCCCACCACGTTGGTCTCGAACTGGGCGCGGAGATCCTCCGGCCGCGCCAGTTCAAGCGGCCCGGTCTGACCGTAGCCGGCGTTGTTCACGACCGCCCGCAGGGGCAGGTCCGCGCAGGCGGCCACCGCGCCCGCGAGGCTGGCCGGGTCCGTGACGTCCAGGGCCAGCACCCGCAGGTCCTCCCCCGGCAGCAGATCCGCCAGGGACTCCGGGCGGCGCGCCGTGGCCACCACGCCCCAGCCCGCCTCCCGGCAGAGAGGCACCAGGGCCCGTCCGATGCCCGTGGAACAGCCCGTGATCAGGACCCAGGGCCGGCTCGCGGAAGCAGCCATCAGTGCCGGCCCATCACCAGGACGGAGAAGGTGCCCGGGACGACGCGGGGCCAGCCTCCCGCGGGGTTCGGCTGGAGCTGCGCGAAGGGCAGGAAGATCTCGTGGGTGGCCGGATCCAGCTCCATGGTGCGGGCACTCCGGCGGGTCCGGAGGGTGTCCACCACCTCGAAATGGTCGCCCTTCCCTTCGTGGATCACCGTCGTGGTGCCGTCGCCGCAGGAGGCGAAGACGAAGCCCGTCCCCGGATCGAAGCGGGCCACGTCCACGCCCTTGCCGATGGGCAGGGTGGCGACGACCTTGCCGCTATCCGCGTCCAGGACGACCAGCTTCTGGTTGTGGCAGCCCACGAAGAGGCGCCGGGAGACGGGATCCATGGCCAGGGCCGAGGGCGATTCCCCGGGGGCCAGCGGCCAGCGGGCCACCACCTTCAGGGCCCGGGGATCCAGCTCCACCACCTCACTCTTGTCCTCCAGGTTGTCGTACACGTGCCCCTTGCCGTCGGCCACGGCGAACTAGGGCCGTCCGCCGAGGGGGATCGTGCCATGCACCTTCCCGGTGGCGGCCTCGATGACCGTCGCGTCATCGCTCCGGCCGTTGAAGGTGAGCACGAATCCGTCCGCCGGATCCGCGATGATGGCGTCGGGCCCCTTGCCCGTGGGCACGCTGCCCAGCTTCTTGAGGGTCGCGAGGTCGAAGATGGCGGCGGCATCGGCCTTCCCCTCGCTGATGTAGCCCCGCCCCGCGGAGGGCACCAGGGCCACCCCATGCACCCCCGGCGTGTCCGGGATGCGGCCCACCTCCTTTCCCGTCCGGGCGTCCAGGACCGCCACGGCATCGCCGTGGGTGACGAAGAGATGGCCGCGGCTCCCGTCAAGGGTGACGTAGTCCCACCCGCCCGGCCCCGCGACGGGGAAGGTCCGGAGGACCCGGTAGCCGCTGCCGGGCGCTGCGGCGGCGAGCAAAGACGTGGCGAGGGCAAGGAGGGGCTGCCTGAATCGCATGGGTTCTCCCGGGAAGGCGTCTCAGCCTAGCACTGGACGTCCCGGTCAGGCCGGGCTCCGGCGGGGCGCGAAGCGCAGCCAGAGGCCTCCAGCCACCAGCAGGACCAGGGCGATCCAGGCGGGCGCCGGTCCAGGATCCCTCACCGCCAGGAGCCTCAGCTCCGGGGGCGGACCCGGGGCCCAGCCGTCGGCGTAGAAGCGGAACCCCCCCCACGCGAACGCCGATCCGAGGGTGACGGGCCCCTGGGCCAGCACCTGCCCGGCCGGATCCAGGATCTCCACGGTCCCCCGGAGTGCGTCGGGAGCGGGCCCCGCGGGGCGATACGCCAGGCGGACCCTGCCCCCCAGGAAGGAGGCGGCTACGGGCCGCCCTTCCGGCCCCCGGGCCTGAAGCCAGTGGGTGGACGCCGCGCCCGTAGCCGGATCCCACACCCGGAGGCGGAGGACGGGCCGGGGGTGGGGCCCGGGATCGGGCTCGGGCACGAAGTCGGGCTCGAACCGGGCATGGTCGTAGCGGGCCAGCACGGTGACCGACAGGCCCTTCGCGACGACGAAAGGCTTGTCCACCGTGGCGTCCGCTTCGCGGACCACGCGGCCGTCCTGCACGAGGCGGGCCTTGCCATCCTGCCGAGTGAGGAGCACGAACAGATCCTGGGTCTCCTCCCCCCGGGTCAGGTACTGCAGGGTCATGCCCGGAGGCAGGGTGCGGGCCAGGTAGGCGAGGTAGTCCTTGTCCTGGACGGGGCGTTCGCTGAGCAGCAGAGGCGCCTGGGCACCGCTGTCCTGGCGGAGCTCGACCTGGATCCAGGGATTGCGGTAGACGGGGGAGAGGCTGTAGGGCTCCGGTTTCCCGCCCGCACCCTTGTGGATGCCTCCGAACTCGGGATAGATCCCCGTCACCGTGAGGGTGAACCCCGGCAGCCGCCAGACCGCTCCGGGGGCGACGGGATGCTCCAGGGTCTTGCCCATGAAGGTCAACTCCAGCCACTGCCGCTCGGGGGGATGGGGAGCCAGGTCCTTCAGCAGGTCCGGCGTGAACCGCTCGCGGTAGACCACAGCTAAGCGGCCCTGGGGCTCATCCCGCCGCCATCCCCCCGGGTCGTCCGCGAACAGGAAGCCCACCAGGGGTTCCGCGTTCCCGAGCCCCAGCATGACCTGGGCGGCGGGATTGACGGGGCTTCGGGGATCCTCCACCACCTGCCCGCTGGGTGCCGCATCGGGAATGAGCTTCTCGACCCGGTAGCGCAGGCCCCCGGGCAGGGGCCCGGTCTGGCCCGATTCGACGCGGCAGGTCCAGGCCTCCGGACCGCCTTCCACAGCACCCTTCGGTAGCAAAGCCAGCCTGCATCCACGGCCCGGCGCCGCGGGATCGAGGGAGGCCAGCCGCACCCGGAAGCCCGGCAGCGTCAGCGGCGCCGCGCCGGAACGCCCGCCCTGGAAGACCCCCGCGGAGGCTCCGGGCGCCAGCCAGGCCGCGACCCGGCGGGCCCTGGCCTGGTTCCAGATGGAACTCCCCGCGAGCAGGAGGGTGCCTGCGGCCACCAGGCCGCGGCCCAGCCGGGGCGCGCCGGCCCCGCGCAGGCTCCAAGCCCCGGCGAGCCCGGCGAGGGGCAGCAGGAGGCTCTCCAGCCAGAGGCTGCGCCCCAGGTCCGCCAGCCGGCGGGTGGCCAGGAAGGGTACGGCCGCCTCCGGGAAGCCGCCCGCCGGGACCTCTCCTCCTCGCAGCTTCACCACCGCCGCCCCGCCCAGGAGGGCCAGGACCAGGATTCCGCCCAGGCTCCAGGCCAGCAACGGGGAGGCCATGAGCCTCCGCCAGCCTCCGGGATCCGCAAGCCGCCAGGCGGCTGCGAGGGCCGCGCAGGCCACCAGGGGCGCCAGGGCGGCCATCCAGGAGGCCACGCCCTGGCGGAGGAAGACCCCCTCCAGAGCCATCCACGCCAGCGTCCACAGCAGGGCGCAAAGCCCCAGGAGAACTGGGTTCTCCGCGAGCGGTGCCGCAAGCCGCCGCCGGAAGGAGGCACGGGAATCGGGGACCGGATCGCTCATGGGGACTCGCACAGGAGCCCCCAGTATGGCCGCCTCAGACCAGGGCCAGGAGGCCCACCAGCCAGAAGCTGAGGTCCACGCTCAATTCAAAGCGGGCCCGCCGGGTGGTGAAGCGCTCGTGGTAGAGCCACAGGTAGAACATCGGATAGCCGGCGCAGAGCACCAGGACCAGGGCCACCGCCAGGGGGTGCCCTTCGGCCCGAGTCTGGAACGTGAGCCATAGCGTCCCGGCCAGCAGGGCCCCGAGGAGCAGGGCCAGCACCGCCTTGGTGGCGCGCTTGCCCAGCAGGATGGGGAGGGTCTCCTTCCCGATGATCTGGTCGTTCTGCATGTCGCGGATCTCGTAGATCACCGTCCGGACGAAGGCCAGGACTCCCACCAGGAAGAGCGCCGCGAAGGCCCGGAGGTCCCAGGCCCGGCCCGCCTGCCAGACGGGCATGGCCACCGAGACGGTGGCCAGCGCCAGGGCCACCATCCCGTCCTTGGAGCCCGGGATCCCCCGCAGGCTCAAGGTGCGGTTCCCCAGGCGGAAGCGGCGCTTGTAGGCGGCGCCCATGAGGGAGGCAGCGGCCACGACGCCCAGGGGACGGAGGCCGAGGCTGGCCGCGAGGCCGAGGGTGGCGGCCATGGCCAGCGTGCCGGAGAGCAGCAGGCTCCTGCGGTTCCGCTCCAGGAAGCGGGCGCGGGCTGGCCCCTTGGCCCCCAGGCCGAGGGGATCGAGGAAGGGGCTGAAGAGGTACATCGCCAGCACGTAGGTGGCCGTCAGCAGGGGATAGCGCCAGCTGGGGGGCAGACCCAGCCAGCGGTGGATCCCTGCGGTCATGAGCGCGCCCCCGATGGCCATCAGCGAGGAGCTGCCGAAGGCGGCCTGGGCAAAATTCCGCCACCGGTTGGGCCCGCCGCCCAGCTGCTCCAGCACGTCCACCACCTCGTCCACCAGCCAGGTGGGCGTGGAGGCGCCCGCCATCACGCCCACCGTCTCCCGCCCGGTGAAGGCCCCGAGGTCCAGCTCCGAGGCCGTCTCCACGTACTGCACCGGCTTGCCGTGGTGGTGGGCCAGTTCGGCCAGGTGCTTGGTGTTGCTGGAGGACTTGCCGCCCACCACCACCACGGCATCCACGGTCCGGGCCAGCTCCTGGGCCTCCTCCTGGCGCGTCCAGGTGTCCTCGCAGATGGTGTTCTCGAAGATGGCCTCGCCCGCCCGGCCCCGGATGTAGTCCGTGATCTCCCGGAAGTCCTTCACCGTGAACGTGGTCTGGGCCACCACGAGGACCTTCCGCAGCTGGGCATCCGGGAGGGCCCTGGCCTCCTCCATGTTGGCCACGATGGCGCTGCCGCTCTCCGCGAAGCTCTGGTGCGCCACGCTCTCCGCATGCCCGTGGGTGCCGAGGATCACCGTGAAGTAGCCCTTCGGGCTCCATTTCTTGATGCGGCTGTGGACCTTCGCGACCTCGGGGCAGGTGGCGTTGACGATCTTCAGCTCCCCCTGCTTCTGGCGCTCCTTCAGGCCTCGCAGGTCCTGGATGGGAATGCCATGGGCCCGGATGACCACCGTGCCCTTCTCGACCTTGTCCGGGGAAGGCGCGACGGCTACGCCGCGCTTCCCTAGGAGTTCCAGGGCCTGGGGATTGTGGATGAGGGGCCCCAGGGTCTGGATCGTCCGTCCGTCGCTGCGGGCGGAGGCCTCCAGCACCGCATCCATGGCGCGCCGCACCCCCCAGCAGAACCCTGCGGTCTTGGCGACGATCACTTTCATGGCAGCCCCAAAATCCTGACCTTATTGGTCAGATTATCCATGATAGCGCCGGGCTAGACTGGGGGCCAGCCTTGCACCGCGGCCCTCCCATGTCCACTCCGCCTGCCCCCTCCCCTGCCCGTTTCGACCTGCTGGACGCCGCCCGCCTGGTGGCCATCCTGCTCATGCTCCAGGGGCACACCCTGGAGGCCTTCGTGGCCCCCTCCGCCATGGACTGGACCCGCCTCCGCTGGGAACTCTGGGGCCAGCTCCGGGGACTCACGGCGCCGCTTTTCCTGCTCATCTCCGGCGCCGCTGCGGTACTGGCGACCCGCCGGGGCCCGGACGGGCAGGTGCCCCGCGCCCTGCTCGGGCGGCGTCTCCGGACCGCCCTCAAGGTGCTCGCCATCGGCTACCTGCTCGTGTTCCCCGCAGCGCACCTGGCCGACCTCCGCTGGGTCTCCCCCGCGGGTTGGCAGGCCTTCCTGCAGGTGAACATCCTGCAGCTCAACGCCGTCGCCCTCCTGGGCCTGACCGCCCTCCTGGCCCTGACCCGCTCCGCCCGCACCCAGGGAGCCTGGAGCCTGGGTCTGGGCCTGGCGATCCTGCTGGCGGCGCCCTGGGTCGCCATCCTCCCCTGGTTCGCCTGGCTGCCCGAAGGCCTGGCCGCCTATCTGTCCTACGCCCACGGCTCCCTGTTCCCGATCTTTCCCTCGGCGGCCTTCATGTTCCTAGGGGCCACCCTGGGCGCCGGGCTGCTCGAGTCCCCCGGGCCCGAGCGGCTGGGCCGGTTCCGCCTCGCCGTCCTCGGCGCGGGACTCACCTGCCTCGCCTTCTCCCTGGTCGCACCCCACCTGCCCGAGCCCCCACTGCCCCCCCTGGAGGCCTACCAGGCCGGCTGGGGCCCGGTCTTCCACCGGCTGGGGTTCGCCTTCCTGGCCCTGGGTGTCCTGGCCGCCCTGGCCCAGGCGTGGCCCGGCGCGACCCGGGCTCTGGCGCCCCTGGGCCGCAAGTCCCTCGCGATCTACGTCGTCCACCTGGCCCTGATCTACGGCACGCCATGGACACCGGGCCTGATGGGCCCCGCCCTCCACAGCCTCGGAGGGACTCAGGGGGTCCGGCTGGTGCCCCTCGTCGCCCTGGCCACCTTCGCCGTGGTCCTCGCCTGGGATCGCCTCCGGAACGCCTCAAGCCGCATCCGGGCCCTGGCCCACGCCACCGCCGCCTGCGCCCTGGGCTACGCCCTGCTCTTCTGAGACCGGCATCGCGCGCCAACCCCGCGCGATGCCGGTCCGTCCCCGTTCCTTCAGAAGCGCCAGCCCAGGCTCGCCTGGAGGACGTTGGCGTCGAAGGTGCTGCTGAGGCTGCCCACGACGTAGCGGGCTTCGAGGTCCACCCGCCGGCCGAACTGGATGCCGGCCCCGGCCGTGAAGACGAGCTTGGTGGTCCAGAGCGTGGTGCGCGCACCCGCCGTGGTCTGTTCCAGGTCCCAGCGGGCCCCTCCCAGCCCTGCCACGAGGTAGGACTGCACCGGCCCCTGGTTCAGCTTGAACAGATGGTCGAAGCTGAGCAGGTAGTTCTTGGCATAGGTGCGGGTGCCGGCGGGTCCCACCTGTCCGCCCTCGGGGAAGGTGTTCCATTCCAGCCGGGTCCGGCTGGCATTCCAGTCCCCGTACTCGCGGGTCCACTGGACGCCCACGCCGAGCCCGGTGCGGCGGTCGAGACTGGTCCTGAGATCCCCCAGGGGGAGGTCCGCCTGCACCGTGGCACCGAAGACCGAGCGGGAGCGCCAGCACCATTCCCAGGGTTGGTGACAGTCACGGGAGGTGCCGGACGAGGGCGCAGGCGCCTGAGGCTGAGCCGGCGCCTGTGCGGCCAGGCAGGTTCCAGCCAGGGCCATGGGGAGGAGGTACAGGGTTCGGACGAGGGGCATGCCAGCTCCTTGGAACGCGCGCCTGGGGCGCGAGGGATGCTGGGCCTACGCAGGAGGCGTGCCGGAGGTTGAGCCGCCCCAGCGCAGGGGATCCCAGGCCGCCGCGCCTCCGGCGCGTCGTGTCCTGCATCCCCTGTCGGGAAACACCACAGGGGATGAATCCGGCCGCCTCCAGCGCGGCCGCCCCGACACGGGAAGGCCCCCGCCGGGCGGGGGCCTTCCCTGCACGGAGGGGGTTCAGTCCTCGGCCACGCGGAAGGAGAGCGCGGGCTCCGCCCCTGCGGGTGCCGGGGCAGCGTCCTCCTGGGCCCGCCAGCTCCATGCTCCGCCCACCGCCTTGAAGGTGAAGAAGATCACCGACAGGGCGCCCAGCGTGAAGATGATGTCGCCGGGCATGCGCATCCAGGTGAAGGCGCGCATGAGCGGGCTCTGGACCACCGCCGCGCTGCGGGCGTACCAGGTCCCGTGCTCGAGGCTCTGGGTGATCTGGTAGAGGCCGCAGGGGATCAGCGAGAGTACCAGCATCAGGGAAAGCCCCAGGTTCAGGCCCCAGAAGCCCCGGCCCAGCCACTTGGAGTCCCAGGCCCTCTCGGGCGTCATGCCGCGCAGGGCGAAGAGCATGAGGGAGATGGCGAGGAAGCCGTAGACACCGAAGAGCGCGGCATGGCTGTGGATGGGCGTGGTGTCGAGGCCCTGCCCGTAGTAGAGGATGGAGGGCGGGTTGATCATCATGCCGAAGACGCCGGCGCCCACGAGGTTCCAGAAGCAGACGGCCGCGAAGTACTTGAACGGCCATTCGTAGCCGCTGCCCAGGGCGCGGCCGGCCCGCAGGCTCTGCACCAATTCGAAGCCCACGATGCTGAGGGGCACGATCTCCAGGGCGCTGAACACCGCGCCGAGGGCGGAAATCGAGGAGGGCGAGCCGGTGTAGTAGAGGTGGTGGAAGGTGCCGATGACACCGCTGCCCAGGAAGAGCCCCATGCTGAGGGCCACGCTCCGGAGCGCGGTCCCTTCCCGCAGCAGCCCCATCCGTGTGGAGAGGAGGGCGATGGCCACGGTGGCGAAGACCTCGAAGAAGCCCTCCACCCACAGATGGATCACCCACCAGCGCCAGTACTCGGCCACGGCCAGGTTCGTGTGCTGGGTGTACATGAAGCCCGCGGAGTAGAACAGGGGGATGGCCACGGCGGCCAGGACGAAGAGCTTGAGGAGCCCCAGACGGCCCTTCTCGCCCGCCAGGGCGGGGCGCAGGGCCCGGACCACCAGCACCAGCCAGCCCACCATGCCCACGGTCAGGAGGATCTGCCAAAGGCGGCCCAGTTCGAGGTATTCGTAGCCCTGGTCCCCCAGCATGAAGGAACCGGACAGGCGACCGAGGATGGCCGCATAGCTTCCGGACAGCGAGCCCACCACCACGACCACCAGGGCCAGGAGGAGGCCCGCCACGCCGAGCGTCTGCCCCTTGGGCTCCCGGGCGCTGAGCTTGGGACCGAGGTAGAGGCCCATGGCCAGCCAGCAGGTGGCGATCCAGAACACGGCAAGCTGGAGATGCCAGGTGCGGGTGACGGCATAGGGAAGGATGTGGGATAGATCAAGACCATAGAATCCGTTTCCCTCCACCGCATCATGGGCCGTGAGGATGCCCATTCCGATCTGCACCAGGAAAAGGCCCATGGCCACCGCGAAATAGAGGGCCGACCAACGCTGGCTCGGCGTGGCGGGAGCCGGAGTGATGGGCTTCGGCTCGGGGAAGGCCTCCTCGGGCTGCCGCGCGTGGTGCCAGACCATGAGCCCCACGCCAAGGATCAGGAGCACGAAGGAGAGCACGGTCCAGAGATGGCTGATGGGGGTGATGGCATTGCCCACCAGGGGCTCCTGGGGCCAGTTCTGGGTGTAGGTGGCGAGCGAGCCCGGGCGCCGGGCCGCAGCGGCCCAGGCCGTCCACAGCCAGAAGTCGGCCACGCGACGCCCCTCGTGCATCGTGGGGATCCAGCGGGAGGGGATGGCCGCCTTCCGGTCACCGCCCACCGCCACCTGGGCCAGTTCGTCCCGGGTCTTCAGGTAGGCCGCCGCCTGCACCGGATCGAGGGTCAGGGTGCCGGTCGCATTTTCATATCCATTTGTCTTGAATATGGTCTTCAAGCGCGCGGCGGCATCCGCATCGGAAAGCCCCTCGGCCTTCAGCCCTTCCAGCGTGTGGGAGGCCCACATGTGCAGGGCCTTGGCCGTCCAGTCGGGGGCGAGGTAGGCCCCGTGGCCCCAGACCGTGCCGATGTCCTGCCCGCCGTGCCCCAGGTAGCTCGTCTGGCCCTCCATGATCTGCCCGGGCCCGACCAGTTCCGCCCCGCCCGCAGCCACCACGTGCCCGGGGATGGGAGGCGCGTTCAGGGCGATCTCCCGCCCCCCCCATCCCAGCACGCCGAAGCCCGCCAGGAGCACCAGCAACACCACCCACCATCGTGCCTTCATCGGACTCTCCCTGCGGCCACCGGGCCGCCTCGGGCAGTATGGCGCATAAACCATTATTTAGGAGCTACAATTCTTAATTGTGACGCAGGACACCCTGGTCTCGACGACCTCTCGGGTGGAAAGCGCTGGCCCTGGGCGCCGGATTCCAAGTACCTTGACCCCAGATGCCCTCGCGGCTTGAAAAGGGATTCCAGTCCATGGCCCAACCCGCGCTCCAGCCCGTCACCCTGACCTGCAATACGGACCTGCGATTCATTGACCTGATCCAGGTGGTGGGCTCCGAGTTCCTGAAGCACCTCAGCTTCTCCCAGGAGGATGGTGAGCGGCTCTGGCTGGCCATCCAGGAGGGCATCGCCAACGCCATGCGCCACGGCAACAAGCTGGACCGGGAACAGCCCATCAAGGTCGCCTTCGTGCCCAAGCCTGATTGTTTCGAGATCCGCATCGAGGACCGGGGCCCCGGCGTGGACCTGGATTCCCTGCCCGATCCCAACCTGCCGGAGAACCTCCTCAAGCCTGGGGGCAGAGGCGTCTACTTCATGCGCCAGGTCATGGACGAGATCCGGATGGAGCGCTCACCCCAGGGCTCGACCCTGGTGCTGGTCAAGGCGCGCCGCCCAAGAGAGGTGCACTCCTGATCCGCACGCCATCCTGATCGCTCCAGGGAAGCCGTGAACCGCCCATGACGCCCGCCGAAACCTGGCAGTCCGAACTCAGGAAGCCGACGGAAGGCTTCTTCACCGCCTTTGCCGCGCAGATTGGACAACCCGATGGGCTCCGCGACGGCGTGCGGGATGCCGTCAAGATCCTGATCCCGCGCGTGGACTGGGAGGCCTACCTCCCCCACGTACCCCACGGGATCCTGGGACTGCGGGCGGTGCTCCGCCTGCGTCCCCACCTGGAGACGGGGGCCTTCCTGCGCCTGCTGGCAACCCAGCTCCACATGGCGGCCCATGAGGGCCGCCGGCCCGCACCCCGGGATGCCGCGGCCGGCAGCGGGAGTTGGAGGAATCTGGAGGATTTCATCCGCGCCCGGCGCCCCGCCCTGGCCTACGCCGAGGCCCAGGGATTCGAGGCGCCCGGGCAAGAGGATTTCCGGCGTCTGGGCGACCTGGTGGCACCGGATATGGCCAACGTGGGGCACAAGGCCGTGATGGTGGACCACCTGGGCGACCTGGTGGAGGTCCTGGAGCGTCCCAGGGCCACCGGCCGCCGCCTCCTCGGGCTCGCCGCCTGGCTGGCCGCCACGCCCGAGGACGGCTTCTGGCACCGCCGCATCGCCTCGCGCCTGGGGGAGGCCCCCCCTGCCCTGGCGGAGGGGCCGGCGCCCGAAGGCCCGGACCCGCTTCAGCCGCTCCTGCGGGAGATCTGCGACCTCGGCCTGGTGGCCCTCCTGGATGCCTATGCGGCGCGGGTGGTGGGCGGTCTCGGGCTGTCCGAGCTGCGGTCGGCCCTGGTGCTCGCAGCCGCCGAGAAGCTGCTGGATGCCCGGCGGGATCTCGAGGGCAAGACCGCCTGGTGCCTGGTGTACCTGGCCACCCTCGTGCGGACGGGCACCCGGGATGCCCGGCTCTGGGCCCAGGCGGCCGCCCTGGTGAACCTCTTCCCCACGGACGAGCCCGAGGGCCGGCCTGTCCCGCGCCCCCCCCAGCGCCCCGCGGATCCTGACGCCCTCAGGGAGGCGGTCCTCGACGCCGAGGCCCCCCAGGCCATGGGCTGGGCGCAGGCCCTGGCCCGAGAGGGCCGCGAGTCCGAGGGCCTGGCCGCTCTCGCGGAGACGGTCGCCCTCAACGATCCTGCCTTCAACCACGCCCACCAGACGCTGGCCGTGGCCGCCGCGGCGGACCTCCTGCCCGCGCTTCCCCCCTTCGCGCGGGAGGCTATGCTGGTCGCCCTCGCCAAGAACCTGGCCAATTCCCAGGGCAGTGGCGACCTCGGGCGGCTGGCGGACCGTGCGCTGGACGCGGGCCTGCCCCGCCGGCCGGGAGCCCCATGATGTCCCTGTTCCATCCCCCCGACTGCGAAGCCCTGCGGAACCGGCTCGCGCACCTGCGCCCGGACAGCCCCCGGCGCTGGGGGCGCATGGACGCAGCCCAGATGCTGGCCCATTGCGCAGATTCCCTGGACAGGGCCCTGAAGGCCCAGTCCCTGCGGCGGCCGCTCCGGTGGCGCCTGCTGGGGCCGCTCGTGAGGCCCCTGGCCCTCGGTCCCCGGCCGTTCCCGAGGAACTCGGCTGCGCCCCGTGAACTCGTGATCGCCGATCCGCGGGACTTCGAGGTGGAGCTCCGCCGCCTGGCCCACCTCCTGGATCGCGTGGTCCAGCGCGGCGCCGGGGGCATGCCGGACAGACCTCATCCCCTCCTGGGCAAACTCACGGGCGACCAGTGGGGGCGCCTCATCTACAAGCACCTGGACCACCACCTGCGGCAATTCGGGGTGTAGTCAGGTCCGATAGTTCGGCAGTCCGTGCTTCCGCACCCACTCGAAGATGAGGCTGGTCTGGATGTGGGCTACCTCGGGCCGCGTGGTGAAGGCGTCCAGGGCCAGGTCCCTGAGGTGGTGGGCGTCGCGCACGGCCACGTGGACCTGGAAGTCCGCGGCGCCGGCCACGTGGTAGAGCGCCAGGACCTCGGGGAGCGCGAGCACGTGCTTCCAGAAAGCCTTCACCTGGGCGCGGCTGTGCTGCCGGAGCTGCACGGCGATGAGGGCCTGGAGGCCGATGCCCATGGCCGCGGGGTCCACCTCCACATGGGCTTCACGCAGGATCCCCTCCGTCTTCAGGCGCTGGATGCGGGCCAGGCAGGAGGAGGGCGCCAGACCCACGCGGGCGGCCAGTTCCTTGTTGGAGAGCCGGGCCTCCTGCTGGAGAAGGGCGATCAAGGCGCAGTCGATCCGGTCCAGGTCCTTCATGGGCTCCACCTCGTGCTTCCGGAAGGTTGAACGAATATTGTTCTGATTAAACCACATCTTTTAATAAAACATTTTGTTCAATCGTCATTTTGCAGCATTTTGTCGAAGAAGATTCGATGGTTTCGAATCCCTCCCGACCCTACCTTCGGACAGGCGCTGGATGGCGCCGCGCGGAGGTTCCCTTGGCCCACTCGACCGTGAAGCCCCAGACCGAGATCTTCTCCCGGGGGTACGACCCCCAGCGGTCCGAAGGCGCGGCGGTGCCCCCGGTCTTCCGCACCTCGACCTTCCTCTTCAAGAACGCGGAGGAGGGCAAGCGGGCCTTCGAGATCGCCTACGGGCTCTCCCCCATGAAGGCCGGCGAGAGCCCGGCGCTCATCTACACCCGCGTGAACAACCCCAACAGCGAGATTCTCGAGGACAAGGCCCGGAGCTGGGACCAGGCCGAGGACGCCGCCCTCTTCGGCTCCGGCATGGGGGCCATCAGCAGCACCTGCCTGGCCTTCCTGCGCCCCGGGGACACGCTGGTCTTCGCCGATCCCGTCTACGGCGGCACGGAGTACTTCTTCCGCCACATGCTGCCCCTCTTCGGGATCAGGACCCGGCCCTTCCCGGCCGGTGCCACCGAGGCGGAGATGGAGGCCCTGGTCGCCGGTGATCCCACCGTGAAGGCCATCTACCTCGAGAGCCCTGCCAACCCGACCATCGTGCTCTCGGACATCGGCGCGGCGCGCAAGGTCGCGGACCGCCATTCCACCCCCGACCGGAAGACCCTGGTGATGGTGGACAACACCTTCATGGGCCCCATCTTCTGCAGCCCGCTGAAGCTGGGCGCCGACCTCGTGATCTACTCCGCCACCAAGTTCTTCGGCGGGCACTCCGACCTCGTCGCGGGCTTCACCATGGGTTCCAAGGCCCTCATGGGGCAGGTGAAGGTCTTCCGCACCATCCTCGGCTCCATCGCGGATCCCGATACGGCCTGGCTCACCCACCGCTCCCTGGCCACCCTGCAGGTGCGGATGGAGAAGCAGCAGGAGAACGCCCGCAAGATGGTGGACTTCCTCCTGTCCCACCCCGCGGTCTACGACCTCTCCTATCCCGGCCTGCCCCAGATGGGCGAGCGCCAGCTTGAGCTCTGGAAGACGCAGTGCACGGGCACCGGCAGCATCATCACCTTCAAGGTCAAGGGCGGGGAGGCGGAGGCCTTCCGGGTACTCAACGCCATCCGCCACATGAAGCTGGCCGTGAGCCTGGGCGGGGTGGAGAGCCTCATCCAGCACCCCAGCACCATGACCCACTCCGACATGACCGCCGAGGAGAAGCACCACGCCGGCATCACCGAGAACATGATCCGCGTCAGCGTCGGCCTGGAGGATGCGGACGATCTCATCGCCGACCTGGGCGCGGCCCTGGATCAGGTCCAGGTTTCGGCCTTCGACTGCTGCGGCTGCGGCGGAGACCGGGGGATCTGAGTAGCCTGGAGGGGATGACCCTCGCGCCCCTCCCGCTCAGCACCAAGGTCACGGTCCTCCGGGGCCTGGGCCCGGCGCGGGCGGCGGCGCTGCAGGAGGCGGGACTCGAAACCCTGCGGGACCTGCTGTGGAGCCTCCCCTACCGCTACGTGGACCGGGGCAGCCTCAGGCCGCTGGGCAGCCTGGACCTCCGGGGCTTCGAGGCGGCCGAAGGCGGCGTCGTCACGGTCCTCGGCACCATCCGGGACCTCCGCCAGAGCACCACGCGGGTGCAGCGCATGGCCCTCACCGAAGTGCTGCTGGAGGACGGCACCGGCACCCTGCGCCTGGTCTGGTTCAACCAGCCCTACCTGGGCCGCGCGTTGAAGGTGGGCGATCGCCTGCTGGCCTTCGGACCGCTCGTGGTGGGCCGCCACGGGGTGGAGATGCGCGCGCCGCAGTTCGAGCTCATGGGCCGGAGCGAGGAGACGCCCTGGGTGCGCCGCCTCCTGCCCCTCTACCGCAAGCTGGGACCCCTGACGGGCCGCGTGCGCCAGAGGCTCGTGGCCGAGGCCCTCGGCCGCGTCCATCCGCCCGAGGAGTGGCTGCCCCTGGAGCTGTCGAAGGACCTCCCGGACACCCTCGCCGCGCTCCGCCTGCTGCACGAGCCGCCCGACGACAGCGATGCCCGCGCCCTGGAGGCCGGCACCACACCCGCCCACCAGCGGCTGGCCGCCGAGGAGCTCTTCGCCTTCGCCCTGGGCGTGGCCCTGCGCCGGGCCGGGCGCCTGCGCCGGAAGGGCCTGGTGGTGCCGACCTCCGCCGACCTGCGCGAGCGCCTGAAGGCCTATCTGCCCTTCCCCCTCACGGGAGCCCAGCGGCGGACCTTCAAGGAGGTGGTGGACGACCTCACCTCGGGCCGCGTGATGAACCGCCTGCTCCAGGGCGACGTGGGCAGCGGGAAGACGCTGGTGGCCTTCCTGTCCCTCGCCATGGTGGCCGAGACGGGCGGCCAGGGGGCCCTCCTGGTGCCCACGGAGGTGCTGGCACGGCAGCACGCCGCCACCTTCCAGCGCCTGCTCGGCCCCGAGGCCGGCGCCCTGCAACTGCTGCTGGGCGGCATGAAGGCGGCGGAGAAGCGCGCGGCCCTGGCCCGCATCGCCTCAGGCGAGGCCCGCTACGTGGTGGGCACCCACGCCCTCTTCCAGGAGGCCGTGGCCTTCCACAAGCTGCAGCTGGTGGTGGTGGACGAGCAGCACCGCTTCGGCGTCAAGCAGCGCGAGGCCCTGAAGGAGAAGGGCGGCGACCCGCACTGGCTGGTCATGAGCGCCACGCCCATCCCCCGCTCGCTGGCCCTGGCGGTCTTCGGAGACCTCGACCAGAGCCTGCTGGACGAACTGCCTCCAGGCCGCCAGCCCATTGACACGAAGCTGCTGCACCCCGCCCAGGCCGAGGCCGCCTGGGGCCTGGTGGGCCGGGAGCTGGTGGCGGGCCGCCAGGCCTTCGTGGTGAGCCCGGCCATTGATCCGAGCGACGAATCGAAGGTCCAGCTCCGAGACATCCAGGCCATGGAGAAGCTCCTGCGCGCCCGCTTTCCTGACACCGAGCTGGCGGTTGTTCACGGCCGGCTCAAGGCCGACGAACTCGCCGCCCGCATGGGCCGCTTCGTCCACGGGGATGCGGGGATCCTCCTGGCCACGACGGTGGTGGAAGTGGGCGTGGACGTGCCCAACGCCACCGTCATGGTGGTGGACCACGCCGAGCGCTTCGGCCTCAGCCAGCTCCACCAGCTCCGGGGCCGCGTGGGCCGAGGACAGCACCGGAGCCACTTCGTGATGCTCAGCGCCAGCGAGGCAGAGCGCCTCACGGTGCTGGTGGAGACCCGGGACGGCTTCCGCATCGCCCAGAAGGATCTGGATCTCCGCGGGCCCGGCGAGTTCTTCGGGGTGCGCCAGGCGGGCCTGCCCCAGTTCCAGGTGGCCGACCTGGCCCGGGACCGGACGCTTCTCCTGCGCTGCCGCGAGGCGGCCGACCGCACCCTGCACGTCGGCCTCAGCGACCGGCAGATGGATTGGCTCCGCCGGGAACAGGCACGCCTGAGGCTGGCGGACGTGAGCTGAGGACCGGCCCGGTCCGGTGGCCTCGTACCGAATCTCCCCGTTGACAGAGCGGCCGTAAAACTCATGTTTTGTCATGAGCCAATCCATGTTTTTTCATTGAGTCGCCCTCTCAAACCCAATTCCATCAGCCAACTGGTGGCATTCCAAGGAGTCGCCTCATGCGCCTGGCTTCGACCGGCCGTTTCCTCGCCTGTTTCCTGGCCGGAGGGATGTCCCTCCTCGCCGGCTCCCCCCGTTCCTACCTGATCCTGACCCGGGCCCAGGGCCCCGGCAGCACGGACCTGGACGACCTGCTCGCCGCTGCGGGAGGCGCCGTCTCGGCACGCCATCCCGAGATCGGCGTGGTCGTCGCCGCGTCCGACTGCCCCGACTTCCTCGCCCGCATCGGCAGCGATCCCCGGGTGCAGCAGGCCGCGGAGGATCCGGAGGTGTCCTGGATCCCCGACGTGCATGCGACATCCGTGCAGGAGGGCGACCTGCGGGCCCAGGCCGTCAACAGCGAACCGTACTCGGCCTACCAGTGGAACCTCCGGCAGATCCACGCGGACCAGACCGCCGCCCAGGGCGACCTCGGCTGGGGCGTCAAGCGGGCGAGGGTCGCTGTCCTCGACGCGGGGATCTGCACCCAGCATCCGGACATCGGACCCAACGTGAACCTGGCCCTCAGCCGCTCCTTCGTTCCCACGGAACCCGGGATTGATCCCGTCGTCCCGGGATTCAACCACGGCACCCATGTGGCCGGTATCATCGCGGCCCCGATCAATGGGCTCGGGGTACAGGGCGTGGCCCCGCGGGCCGAGATCGTGGCCGTCAAGGTCCTGCGGAGCGACACGGGCAGCGGCGCCTTCTCCTGGATCATTTCGGGCATCCTCTACGCCTCCGGACCCGAGGTCCGCGCCGACGTCATCAACATGAGCCTGGGCTCGACCTTCGACCGCATCAATGCGGGTGGCGGCGGGGCCGGCCCCCTGATCGCCGCCCTCAACCGGGCCGTCACCTACGCCACCGCCGCGGGCACCCTCTGCGTCAGTGCGGCGGGGAACGAGGGGGTGGACCTCAACGGACGGCTGTGGGCCGTCCCGGCCCAGTCCGGCAACGGCATCGCCGTGGCCGCCACAGGCCCCTATGGCCTCGCGGACTTCGACCGGCCCGCCTCCTACACGAACTATGGGCAGTCCGTGGTGAACGTGGCCGCGCCGGGCGGGGATTTCGTCTACGCGCCCGCCTACCCCTACGACATGGTGCTGAGTCCCGGCGGACGGCAGACGCCTTCCAGTCCCTGGGGCTACTACTTCGCCGCGGGGACCTCCATGGCCGCGCCCCACGTCTCCGGCGTGGCCGCGCTGATCGTCGGCAAGTACGGGCGGATGAGCCCCGCCGAACTGAAGCGGCGCCTCCAGCAGAGCGCCGAGGACATCCTCAAGCCCGGCGACGATCCGTACAGCGGCCATGGGCGGATTGACGCCCTGGCGGCGGTTCGCTGAAGCCGATCACCTTCCCCGTACCGGCCCGGTCAATCCTGGAACTGCGCGATGGCGCGCCAGTCCCTCGGCAGGCCGGGCCAGGTCCGGGGCGGTGCGGATATCTCCTGCAGCGAGACGGACAGATGCGACCTGGCACTGCTTCGCGGGGTTCAGGCGCCCGGAATGAACGCCACGCCGGGGTAGCCGACGAAGTGGTAGAGGCTGGCCGGGGCGGTGCGGCCCATGCCGAGGGGCTTCACCGGAAGTTCGGGCGCCCCGATGGAGGTTGCGTAGGCCACTGGAACACCCACAGGAGCAGGCAGGCCGAGGTCCCGGGCCGTCGCCTCCAGCAGCAGGAGGCCAAACGGGATGGAGAAGCGCCCGCACCAGGGCATCCGGTAGGTGTCGGGATGCGCGGGGTCCACCGAGGCGTCGAAGAAGGCCTCCGCTTTCGCCGGGGAGACGGGCCCGGCCAGGGGCCCGGTCAGCAGCGCGCGATCCCGCGCCGTGGCCTTCACGTAGGCGTCCACGCCGCCCTCGCCGTAGGGGGTGTACGCGAAATCCGTCCCGTAGTGGATGGCGTCGGAGGAGATCACGATCGCCACGTCCCGGCCGAGCGCCCATCCGTGTTTGCGCAGGGATCCGGCCAGGGCCTTCCCCAGGTGGGAAGCCAGTGCCTGGAAGCGGGGGAACGAAGCCGCCGGCACAAGGATGGAGACGAGGCTCACCGATGGATCCTGGTGCTTCAGCCAGTAGGCGACGGCTTCCACGGAATGCTCGCTGTCCTGCATCGCGGCGTCCTTGACGACATCGGCCGGCGGCAGGCGGGCCAGCAGTTCATTCCGCAACGGAGAGACAGGGATCGCGCCATCGGGGGCCCGCCAGGCCCGGTAGGGGTCGAAGACGAGGGCGTCCCGGGCCCCGAAGCGGCGATAGCCGTGGAAGACGCCGATCAGCACGACGGTGGGGGCGGTGACGAGGGGCAGCACCCGGCGGTAGACACGGCCGGCGTAGAGGTAGTCGTCATGGGGGCAGATCACCCCCAGGACGCCGGGTGCCGGCAGCGCCCCGAAGGACTCGGGCACGGGGGGCCGGGCGGACCAGTCCCAGACCTGGGCCATCTGGTCGGGCCGGGAGGCGAACCCCACCACGTCCTTCTGTCCGCGCACGGTGTCGGTGGAGGGGATGCCCATGCTCCGGCGGACTTCCGCGAGGGAGGGCACCTGCGCCCGACCGCCCGGGATCAGGCCGGGGAGGAGGAGGACAAGGGCGAGCAGGGTCCGGTGCATGCCGGCCTCCGGGAGGGACGATCAGGCGAGCAGGTGGGCCGCGATGCGCTCCCGGAGCTTCTCCGGGACCAGGTCGGCCAGGGTGCCGCCCATGCTGCCGATCTCCCGGACGAGCCGACTGCTGACTGCGCTGTACTTCTCCTTGGGCATCAGGAAGACGGTCTCCAGTTCGGGAGCCAGCTTGCGGTTCATGAGCGCCATCTGGAACTCGTACTCGAAGTCGCTGAAGGCCCGCACGCCCCGCACGATGGACTGGGCGCCCTGGGAGCGGGCGAAGTCCACCAGCAGCCCATGGAAGCTCGTCACCTCCACCCCCGGGAGGTCGCCCACCAGGTCCCGCAGCATGGTCACGCGCTCCTCCACGGTGAAGGCGGCAGTCTTGGCGGGGTTGTGGAGCACCGCGACGACGAGGCGGTCCACGAGCTTCGCCGCCCGCTGGATGAGGTCCCAGTGGCCGAGGGTCACGGGATCGAAGGAGCCTGGATAAATGGCCGTGCGCACGAACGCTCCTGGAGGGCTGCCCCAGACTAGCGCAACCGGAAGCCCGGGCGTCAGCCGCCATCCGGCGCCCGATGGCGGTAGAGTGGGGACATGAGCCAGCGCCTATCCGTCGGTCTCCTGTTCGGGGGCGAGAGCCCGGAGCACGAAGTCTCCATCGTGACTGCCCGCGCCATCGCGCAGCACCTGGATCCCGCCCGTTTCGTGGTGCGGCCCATGGGCATCGCGCGCAACGGTGTGTGGGTCGTGGCGGGGGATCCCTTCTCCCGCCTGGCCGCGGGGGAGTTGCCGGAACGCAGCGCCCACCCCTTCCTGCCCCTGGAACGGGGTGCCGAGGACACCCCCCTGCCCGACCTCTTCTTCAACGCGCTGCATGGAGCGGGTGGCGAGGACGGCCAGATCCAGGGCTATCTTGAGCTGCTCCACCGGCCCTACACCGGGGCGGGCCTGCTGGCCATGGCCGCGGGCATGGACAAGTGGATCACCAAGCGTCTGTGGGAATCCGAGGGGCTGCCTGTCGTGCCCTACGAGGGCCTCACGGAGGAGCGCTGGATCCGCGACCGGCAGGCCTGCCTCGCGGCCTGCGGGAAGCTCGGACTGCCCCTCTTCGTGAAGCCCGCCAATCTCGGAAGCAGCATCGGGGTGGAGAAGGTCAAGCGCACGGAGGATCTCGCTGCAGCCCTCGACCGGGCCTTCACCTTCGACCGCCGGGTGCTGGTGGAGCAGGGCCTGGATGTCCGCGAGATCGAGGTGGCGGTGCTGGGAGGGGACGAGCCCCTGGTCTCCCAGCCCGGCGAGGTGATCGTGGCCGACGAGTTCTACACCTTCGAGGACAAGTACCTCGCGGGGAAGAGCCGCACCGAGATCCCGGCCCGGCTGCCCGAGGAACTGGCCGACCTGGTGCGCAAGCTGGCCTCCAGGGCCTTCGCCGCCGTGGACGGCTACGGCATGGCCCGGGTGGACTTCTTCCTGGAGCGTCCCAGCGGAAGGATCTTCCTCAACGAGCTGAACTTCATCCCCGGCTTCACCAGCATCTCCATGTACCCCAAGATGATGGCCGCCAGCGGCGTACCCTACGGGGAGTTGCTGACCCGCCTCGTGGACTTGGCCCTGGCCCGCCATGCCCAGGCCGCCCGGAGGCAGACGGGCTTCCAGTCGGGCAGCGACTGGTTCCGGGGCAAGTAGCCCTCAAGGCCGCGGCCCGGGCAGCCGAAAAGGGGTCCATGGACGCCCTCGGATCCGCCCTCTCCGGAATCAGCGCCGCGAGCGCCGGGCTCGCCCTCCAGGCCAGCAACGTGGCCAACCAGCGGACACCGGGCTACCAGGCCAGACAGGTGGAACTGGCCGCCCAGCCGGCGGGGGGCGTGGCAGTCCAGGGCGTGGCTTCTGATCCCGCCCCGGCGGTCCCCGGAGGATCCAACGTGGATCTGGCCACGGAGGCGGTGCAAGGCTTGGCCCTGGACGTGATGTACAAAGCCAACCTGAAGGTCGTCCAGGCCGAGTCCAAGCGGATGCAGGCCACCCTCGACCTGAACGCCTGACCGCAACCGGTAGCTGACAGGCCAGAGGCGACCGCTACACTGGTGCCATGCACGCCCGCACCTGGCTCTCCGTCCTCTCGCTCCCCATGGTGGGCGCCTTCACCTACCCCCTCGTCCAGCACCCGGCCACACCCTCCTCGGCGGCCGCCAAGCAGACCCCGCCCGATCCCCTCGCGGGCACGACGGACATCGAGGATGTCCTGTCGCTGGTCCAGAGGGACTACGTGGATCCCCCGGACATGTCGAAGGTGCTCGCCGGCGGCATCCAGGCGGCCCTGGAGCGGGCCCATCCCATGAATGCCTACCTCAGTCCGGAGGATCTCCGCCTGCCCCCGCCGGGGCCGGCCTCCGCAGGTCTGGTGGTCATCAAGCGGGGCATCTACGCCCTGGTGCTGGCGGTGACCCCCGGAGGCCCCGCGGCCAAGGCGGGCATCCAGCCGGGGGACGTCATCCGCAAAGTGGATGGGGATTCGGTGGGCCTGCTCAGCGCGTGGACCCTGGAACGGCGCCTGCGGGGCACGCCGGGGACCGCCCTGGACCTGTACCGCTATTCCAATCTCACGGGGGACCTGCTGAAGTCCTCCCTCAAGCTCGCCGTGATCCCCCGCGATCCCGTGACGATCCAGAAGAGCCCCGGGGGCGTCCGCGTCGTGCTGCCGGACCTCGGCCCGGGGCGGGCCAAGGAGGTGGAGGCGCTCCTGGCCGGTGTGGACCGCAAGCAGTCGCTGGTCCTCGACCTGCGCCAGTGCGTGAGCCTTGAGGGCAGTGCCGCGGAGACCGCGGCCCTCGCGGGCTTCCTCGGCGTGAAGGGCCGGGTAGGTACCCTCCAGGAGCACGACCGGCCGGACCGCCCCCTGGAAGCGGGCCCCCTGGGCGTCCCGTTCGCCAAGGTGGCCGTCCTCGTCGGGCGCAGCACCCTGGGCATGCCCGAAGTCCTCGCCGCCTGCCTCAAGCAGCACGGGGCGCGGATCCTGGGCGAGCGCACCCCGGGGCTAGCGATCCTCCGGAAGCGCTTCCCCCTGCGTCAGGGCGGAGCCGTGGAGCTCGTCTGCGGACGCTGGCTGGGCGATGGCGGCGAGAAGCTGGACCGCACCGGCGTCGTGCCGAACCAGACGCTGAAGCTGGGCGAGGCGGATGATCCCCTTGCCAAGGCCCTGGATGCCCTCAAGACGCCCATGCCCACGCCGATTCCTGCCGGCGACGGGCATCAGGCGGCCTAGTTGGTCCGGAAGCAGCGCCGGACCTCCACCTGGGCCCTGGTCGTCTGGGGGCTCGTCGTGCTGGCGGCGGGCCTCGGCGTCGGTTTCCTGCTCGGGAATCGGGGATGCGGCCGCCGGGAGGCCCCTGCCCGGACGGCCCCCTCGCGGGAAGGCCCCACCCACCCGCTCCCCGGAGCCCATCCGCGGGCGGCCCGGCCAGCCGGCCACCCCGCCCCCTCCCTGCCGAAGCTGGCCCTGGTCATTGACGACCTGGGCTACATGCCCCCCGAGCTGGTCACGCGCCTCTGCAGCCTCCCGATCCCCCTCACGGTGGCGGTCCTGCCCTACCAGGAGTACAGCCGGGAGAGCGCCGAGATCGCCCACCGGATGGGCAAGCAGGTCATGCTCCACCTGCCCATGGAACCCATCGGCTACCCGGCACCGGGCCGGGACCCCGGCCCCAACGCCATCCTCTACAACCTGCCGGAATCCGAGGTGCGGCGCCGCGTTCGGATGGCGCTGGAGGCCGTCCCCTTCCGCGCCGGGGTCAACAACCACATGGGGAGCAGGATCACCCCGGACCGCACCCGCATGACCTGGGTGCTCCAGGAGATCAAGGCCAGCCACTGCTTCTTCGTGGACAGCCGCACGGAGAAGGACAGCGTGGCCTACGCGGTGGCCGAGCAACTGGGGGTCCCAGCGGTCCAGCGCAAGGTCTTCCTGGACGACGACAAGTCCTTCGCCGCCGAATCGCAGCAGTGGGACCGGGCCCTTGCCCTGGCCCGGAAGGACGGGTCGGTGCTCATGATCGGCCACATCTATCCCGAGACGGTGGGCGCGCTGGAGAAGCTGGTCCCCCGCGCCGAGGGCCAGGTCCAGTTCGTGACCGCGGGAGAGCTGGCCCACTAGGGGCCTCCGGCCTCCTCCCGGCCCGGGGTATTCCCCTGGCCCGGCGGGCCTCCTAGACTCGTCCCAGGAGATGGCATTCCTCCTCTAACCGCCGCCGGCTGATGATGCCTAGATCCCCCTCCCGCATCCGGGAGACCTCCATCACCTCCATGTCCGAGGAGGCGTCATGTCCCCTCTCGCAGTCCTTGCCGTCGGCATTGGCGCCGCCCTCGGCGCATGGCTCCGCTGGGGCCTGGGTCTCTGGCTGAACCCCCTGTTCCCGGCCATCCCGCCGGGCACCCTGGCCGCCAACCTCCTGGGCGCCTATCTCATGGGCTTGGCCCTGGCCGCCTTCAGCCACTGGGGGGGGCTCAGTCCCGAGCTGAAGCTCGGCTTCGCCACCGGATTCCTCGGAGGGCTCACCACGTTCTCGACATTTTCTGGCGAAGTCACCAGCCTCATGATGCGGCAGCAGGTGGGCATGGCCCTGGGCGAGATCGGCCTCCATGTGGCAGGCTCACTGGGCATGACCTACCTTGGCATCAAGACGCTCAGGCTCCTCGTCGCGTGAAGGGGGATCCCATGGTCAATGGAGAACGCATCTACTTCTACGTGCGGGAAGGCCAGCGCCACAAGGGACTGCTGCTCTACGAGTGGATGCTCCGGCAGGCCCGGAGCATCGGATTCTCGGGGGGCACGGCCATCCAGAGCCTGGCCGGCTTCGGCCGCCACGGCTGGCACGAGGCCCATTTCTTCGAGGAGGCCGGCCAGCTCCCCGTGCTCTGCATCTTCGTGGGAACCACCCCCCAGCTCGACGCGCTCGTCCAGGCGGTCGCGGACGCGGGCCTGTCCGTGTTCTACAGCCGGCATCCGGTGCAGTTCGGCATCACCGGACCGCAGGCCTGAGCCGTGGTGGAGGAGCGCGCCTGGCTGAACCGGACCGTCTGGGGGATGGCCCTCACCAGCTTCCTCTCGGACCTGGGGCACGAGGCGCAAAGTACCCTCCTGCCCGGTTTCATGGCGGTCCTGGGGTTGCCCCCCCTGGCCCTGGGCGCGGTGGAGGGCCTGGCGGACGCGGCCTCGAGCTTCATGAAGCTGGGCGCAGGCTGGCTCTCCGACCGCATCGGCCGGCGCAAGGGTCTGGTGGTGGGCGGCTACCTGTCCACGGGGCTGGCTTCGGGCTTCATCGCCATGGCCGCGGGCTGGCCCCTCATCCTCTTCGGCAAGTTCTTCGGCTGGCTGGGCCGCGGGCTGCGGGGGCCCCTCCGGGACGCCCTGCTCACCGACAGCATCCCCCCGGAAGCCCGGGGGCGGGCCTTCGGATTCCACCGGGCCGGAGACACGGTGGGGGCGATCCTCGGCCCCTTCGCGGCGGTGCTGGTGCTGGGCTGGGCCACCTCCCACGGGCTCGCCACCCTCGCCTTCCAGCGCCGCCTCATGGCCTGGACCCTCGTGCCCGGCGTCCTGTCGGCCCTGGCCTTCGCCTTCCTCGTGAAGGAGCGGGTCCGCTCCCGGACGGCCCCGCTCTCCTTCCGGCACGCCCTGGGCCAGATGCCGGAAACCTTCCGCAGCTACCTGACGGGCGTGGGGATCTTCGGCGCAGGGGACTACGCCCACACCCTCCTGATCCTGGCCGCCGCCCAGCTCCTGGCCCCGGCCTGCGGGCCGGCCCGGGCCGCCGCCCTGGGCGGGCTGCTCTACGTCTGGCACAACATCGTCTACGCCCTGTCCTCCTATCCCGCCGGGGCCCTCGCCGATCGCTTCCACAACCACCGGCGGATCCTCGGCCTGGGCTACGGCGTGTCCGTGGCGGTGCCCCTGCTGCTCATGCTGGCCTTCCACCAGGGGGCCGCCACCGTGCCGCTCATGGCCCTGGTATTCGCCCTGGCGGGACTTGTGAACGGCCTCCAGGACACCCTGGAGAAGTCCACCACCGCGGATCTCGTGCCCGCCGACCACCGGGGGCTGGGGTTCGGCCTGCTCGGCGCCGTCAACGGCGGCGGGGATTTCATCTCGAGCTTCCTGGTAGGCGCCCTCTGGACCCTCCACCCCCTCTGGGGCTTCGGGTACGCGGCCGTGCTCATGGCCCTGGGCTCGGCCGTCACTCTGGCCGGGGCCCGCGCGGCCAGGGCCTGAGGGGGGCCTCAATCCTCGAGGGAGAGGTCCCAGGCCCGGGCTACGACGCGCGCCCAGTGGTGGTTCCAGGCCCGGGTCCAGAGCAGGGTGCCCTCCTTCATGTCCGAAGCCCGCAGCCGGTCCTGCAAGGCCGCCTTCATGGCCTCGGCCTCGGTCCCCAGGGCCGCCTCCGCCCGTACCAGGAGGGCGGCCCGGGCCTCCCGTTCCCGATCGTGGTGCTCCAGGTAGCCAGGCGCGTCCGGGGGGGGGGATGCGGCCCGCAGTCGCAGCCAGGCGTCGAAGGCGGCCCTGGCCTCGGGATCATCCCGCAAGGGCGCCTTCACCCGCTCCCAGCCCCGGCCGTCCCCGAGGGCCGGGCCGGCCCGGAGCAGGGCCTCCCGGACCTTCATGGCCTTGGCCACGTCCCCGTCCAGGTGCTTCAGCGCCACGAAGGTGCGCGGCTTCTCGCGCTTCGCCCTGCGGTCGAAGAAGGTGTTGAGGGCGGAGACCACCACGTCCATGGGGACTCCGGAGGCCTCCCACGCCAGCACTTGGCGGTAGTCCTCGCTGCCCAGCAGGCCCGCCCGGCCCCAGGCCCGGAAGGCCCATTCCCGCTCGAGCCAGTCCTTCTCCTCGCGGGTGTAGGCCATCAGGGCTTGGGAGTCTGCGCGGCAGGCTCCGGGACCAGCCAGGTACCGTCCTTCAGCTGGAGGGCGTTGTGGGTCCAGCCCAGCACCTCGTCGGGATAGATCCGGGCCCGGGCGAAGCCCCGCAGGCGGAAGGTCCCGGAAGCCACCGGATGCCCCTTCCGGTCCCATACATCCACGTGCCACTGCGTGCCACCCAGGTGGGCGATCTGGACGAAGACGGCCCCCTTGCCCACCCCGGCCCAGTGGGCCCCGGGCGGCAGGGAGCCGGGTTTCGCCGGGATCGTCGAGCAGGCCGCCAGGACCAGGCAGGCCACGCCGGCAGCCAGCAGCTTTCCATGCCTCATGGTTCCACCTCGGATTCCCATTCTAGTCCCGTCTAGACTGGACTCCGGAGGGGACATGGTCCTGGTCCGCGAACAGATCCGCTACAAGAGCCGCAAGGAGATCGAGAAGCTCCGCGAGGCCGGCCGGGTGGCCGCCAACGCCCTGCGCTTGGCCGCCCGCGCCGCCAAGCCGGGGGTGAGCCTGCTCGAGCTCGACCGCGTGGCCGAGGCCTACATCCGCCAGCAGGGCGCCACGCCCAGCTTCAAGGGCTACCACGGCTTCCCGGGCACCCTCTGCACCTCGGTGAACGACAAGGTGGTGCATGGCATCCCCACCAAGTACGTCCTCCAGGAGGGGGACATCATCGCCATTGACTGCGGCGCCAAGCTGGACGGGTACCACGGGGATACCTGCCTCACCGTGGGCGTCGGGACGATCAGCGACGAGGCCCGGAGGCTCATCCAGACCGCCCAGCTCGCCATGTACCTGGGGATCGAGCACTGCAAGCCGGGCCTGCGCCTGGGCGACATGGCCACCGCCGTGCAGCGCTTCGCCGAGGAACGTGGCTATTCCATCGTGCGGGAGTACATCGGCCATGGCCTCGGGCGCGACCTGCACGAGGACCCCCAGGTGGTCTACGCCGACCAGCGCCCCGGCACCGGCTTCCGCATGGAGCCCGGCATGACCATCACCATCGAGCCCATCCTCAACACCGGCACGCACAAGTGCCTGGTGGAGCCCGACGGCTGGACCGTCCGCACCCGCGACGGGGGCCTCTCCGCCCAGTTCGAGCACGACATCGCCATCACCAAGGACGGCCCCGAGATCCTCAGCATCCCGGACAAGGAGTTCGAGCTGGAGGACGGGCTGTAGCGGGCTACCGCAACGCCACGCGGCCCGCTTCCGCAAAAAGCGCCAGCACCAGCCCAAGCCACAACGTCGGCAGGACCGCCGGAGCACCGGTGCGCCGGATCCGTCTGCGGTAGGCGTGGACCGAAAGACCGAGGGAGATGGCCCCCAACGCGGGCACCAGGGCCAGGGCCCTCGCCAGGGCAGCCGGGTCATCCAGCAGGCGGTTCAGCAGGGCCAGACCCCCCTCCTGGAACCCATGCCAGCCGGCCACCAGGCCGATCAGACCCAGGCCGGCCCCCAGGGACGCGGCGAAGAGACTCACGGCCAGGTCGCCCTCGAAGCGGAACTGGAAGGGCAGGTAGAGGAAGAGCACCGTGGCCAGGAAGAGCCCCTGCAGGCTGAGCCCCGTAACCAGGTCCGGCAGCCGCATGTCCTGGGCCCAGAGGAAACCCAGCCGATGGCCCACGCCGCCCAGGATGAGGAAGGCCGCGAGGGTGAGCGTCAGCGCGGCGGTGGCCGTCAGGTACCGCGCGAGGACGATCCGGGTGCGGGAAACCGGAAGGGCGAGGAGAAAGGGCTCCACCGAATCATTCAGGTTCTGGAACACGGGAATGAGCATGAGGAGGGCGGCCGGCATGAAGGCCGCCGCCAGCAGCCCTTGGAGCCCGTGGGTGAAGACCATGGCCACCTGGAGCATGAAGATGGGGGTCAGCGGGAGCAGGATCCGCCGGTTCAGGGTCCAGTCCATACGGATCAGCGCGAGCATGCGACAGCCTCCTCCAGCGGACGGTCGAGGAGGTACACCAGATCCTCCAGCCGGGGCCGCGCCACGAGGGTGTCCCCGGGGGGCGCAGATGTTCCCGCGGGGCAGAGCAGTTCCAGCCCCAGGTCGGTGCGTCGGCCGCCCCGGGCGGCTCGGCCCAGAGGGGTGTCCAGCAGGTCCTCGCCGCCCTTCACGACCTGCCACCCTTCGAGCAGATCGTCCTTGGCGCCCGACAGGACCAGCCGGCCCGACTTGAGAAGGGCCACATGGTCGGCGATCCGGTCCAGGTCCGAGGTGATGTGGGTCGAGAAGAGCACCGCTCGATGCTCCTCCTGCAC
>DAIDKC010000096.1 GCA_027451045.1 Holophagaceae bacterium
CCGGGCCCGCCTGCGCCTCGCGGTGAAGCCGGAGGACATCCCGGCCGGGCAGGAGGGCCTCCTCCAGCTGGCCCTCCGGATGATGGATCGCGGCCAGGCGGGGCACCTCTCCCCCGGGGGCTTCGATCGCCTGCTGGGCGAGGACGGCATCCGCCTCGAGCGCCACCTTTCCGCGCACGCCATCACCTGGACCCTCCTGTGCCGGGATCGAGACCAGGACCGCGCCATGGGCCTGCTGGCGGACCGCATCCTCAGGCCCGTGCTCGACCCCGGCGTCCTCGAAACCGAGCGAATGGCCTGCTGGGCGGCCCAGGCTCACCGCGCCCCCTGGGAGGCCCTGCTGCCGGACCGGCCGCCTGCGCCGACGGCCCTGGGCCTGGGGCGGATCTCCTTCGAGGACCTGGAGACCTTCCTGCACCGGGTCTTCCGGCCGGACCGGGCCGTGCTCGCCCTCGAGGGCGACCTGGGGCTGGAGCAGGCGAAGGCCCTGGTCATGCTCAGTCTCGGCACCTGGACCGCCGCCTCCGGTCCGCCTCCCGCCTCCGGTCCGGCCCCGGCCGCGCCTGCAGCCCCGCCGGCCCCAGGCGCGGCCGAAGGCGGGCTGGCCCTCGCTCCGGTCCCCACCGGGGTGTCGCCCGCGCTCCGGGACCTGGTCACGCTCTGGCTGGCCGACCACCCCGCCCTGGCGACCGCCTGGCTCCCCCCCGCCCCGGATGGCACCCTGCGCCTTCAGAGGCCGGCCGGCGGGGACCTCCCGGCACGGTTCGCCGCCCTCCGGGCAGCCCCCCCCGATGCGGCGGAACTCGATCACCTCAAGAGCGCCTGGGACGGCGCCCTGCAGGTGCGGAGCCTGCACCCCGGGGCCCTCCTCCAGGAGGACGTCCGCGCCGTCCTGGGGACCTCCGCCCGGCCCTGGGACGTGGCGGCCGTGACCCCCGCCCAGTTCCAGGACGCGCTCCAGCGCTGGCTGGACCCGGCCCACCTCCGGTGGCTCCCGGCGGAAGCCGCTACACGCTGATGCCGAACCTCGCCGCAAGGTCGAGGTAGCGGGCCCGGATGCCCGCAATGATGTCGGGCGGCAGGTGCGGTGCCGGGGGCTGCTTGTCCCAATCCGGGAGGGTCTCCAGGTAGTCCAGCAGGAACTGCTTGTCGAGGCTCGGCGGGGTGCGCCCCGGCGTCCAGCCGTCCGCCAGCCAGTAGCGGCTGCTGTCGGGCGTCAGGGCCTCGTCAATCAGGAGCAGGTCCCCGTCCGCGGCGATCCCGAACTCGAACTTGGTGTCCGCCAGCAGGATGCCCCGGGCGGCCGCCCGCTCGGCGCCGCGGCGGTAGAGGGCGAGGCTCAACTCGCGCAGGCGGGCCGCGAGGTCGGCCCCCACGATCTCCGCCATGCGCGCGAAGGGGACGTTCTCGTCATGGCCCGACTCCGCCTTGGTGGCCGGCGTGAAGATGGGTTCCGGCAGGCGATCGGCCAGGCGCAACCCAGCGGGGAGCGCCACCCCGCAGACGGCGCCTCCCGCCTGGTATTCCTTCCAGCCGCTGCCCGCCAGGTAGCCGCGCACCACGCACTCCACGGGCAGGGGGCGGGTCTTCTCCACCAGGACAGCGCGTCCCTCCAGGGCGGCGCGGTGGGGTTCCAGGACGGCAGGCCAGCTCGGGTCGCCTCGGAAATGGTTGGGCACCAGGTCCCGGGTGGCGGAGAACCAGAAACCAGCCACGGCCGTGAGGATCCGCCCCTTGTCCGGGATCCCCTCGGGCATCACGCAGTCGAAGGCGCTGATGCGGTCCGTGGCCACGATGAGCAGGCGGTCCCCCAGGTCGTACACGTCGCGGACCTTCCCGCGGCGAAAGAGGGGAAAGGGGAGGTCGGTCTCGAGCAGCGCGGCCATGGGTACCTCGGCCCCCATCTTCCCAGGATCAGGCCAGTTCCGGCAGGTGCCTGGGCGTCGGGGCCGACCAGTGGAGGCCTCCCGGCAGCAGGGCGTAGCGGTTCATCACGCCCACCCAGCGGGCGAGTTCCGATTCCCGGACCTCCGCCGAGGGCCCGCTGGCGGGAAGCCCCAGGTACTGGAGGTAGTCCTGGATCTCGGCTCCCGAGACGCCCAGGAGCCCCGGCAGCTCTTCCGGGGGGTAGAGGCGTTCCCCCGGGGGGGGGGCCAGCAGGCGGTAGTCGTAGGTCTCCCGGAGCACTGAGGCGGTGGCCGCGGGGTCCAGTTCCTGGGCGGCGTCCAGGTGGGGGAAGGGGTTCCCCCCCTGGAGGGCGAGGGCCTGGGCCATCCCCAGGTGCCCCAGGAGATGCACAGGGTGGGCCTTCAGGACGGCGGCGAAGGTCTCCTGGGCCTCCCGGGCCCGTCCCAGGCGCAGCTGGGCCTCCCCCAGCCGGAGGCGGGGTTCGGGGTTGCCGGGATCCGCCTTGAGCCAGCGCTCGGCGACGGAAGCCATCTCCTGGACCATCCCCTGGGCGCGGAAGAACGAGGCCAGGTAGGCCAGGGAGGCCTGGTCCCGGGGGGCGAGGAGCAGGAGGCGGTCGAGGAACTCGGAGGCCCGCAGGGCGTACCCCTCCTGGTCCAGCCGCCGGGCCCAGTCGCGGAGGATATCCACCTGCTGGGGCACGGCATGGCCCGGCGTGCAGCGCGCGACTTCAGTGGGATGGAGCACCTGGGTCTTCACCCACAGGTAGCGGAGGGGCTGGCGCCCCTCGGGTCCCGCCAGTTCCTCCTCCACGGCATGGATGATGGTCTTGAGCCCCCGTTCCCAGAGGGGCGGCACGGGCATCTGCACATGGGTGCGGAGTTCCCGGGCCAGGGGCTCCAGGGGATTGCCTGATCGCCCCAGATGGAGGTGGATCCGCAGGAGTTCCAGTCCCTGTCCCCCCGCAGGCTGGAAGGCCATGCGCAGCGCCAGATCCCCGGGATCCGGATCGAAGTCGTCGAGCAGCAGGAAGCGCAGGGAGGCCCGCATGGCGTTCTCGAGGGTAGCAACCTTCTGCCACGCCCCGGGGAGGTTCGGCTAGAATGGAGCCCCCGCCCTGGAGCCCCCCATGAAAAAGATCCTGCTCCCCCTCCTGCTGGCCGTCCCGTTGGCCGCCCAGAGCTTCGAGGTCGGCCTGAACGTCTCCCGGCAGGTCTATCCCAGCCAGACGGAGCTGGGTGCGTTCAATTTCGCCCCCCAGGACAAGACCGTGGTGGCCGGGCGCATCGGGTACTCGTTCTTCGATCTGGGCCCCGCCCTCTTCGAGGTCACGGGCGTCTACCAGCCCAAGGCGGACACCGAGGTCAAGCTCAACGGCAGCAGCACGGGCAGCAGCCTCGGGGACGAGTACTGGGGCGTGGGCGCCATGTTCAACTTCAAGGCCCTGGTTGCGGTGGGCGCGGGCGTGGAGTACCGCTCGGAGCGGATCACGGGGCCCACCGCCAGCACCACCTACGGCCGGCCCTGGGTGAGGGTGAATGCCGGATACGCCTTCCCCACGCCGATCGTGAAGCCCTTCATCGGCCTCGAGGTGGCCGCGCCCCTGACCTCCAAGACCTACAACGATGCCCTGAGCCCCGAGGACACCCTCAAGTCCTACGCGCCCAAGCTCCAGGTCGGCCTCTACGGCGGCATCCGCTTCTGAACCGTCCCCGTGCGAGGAGGCACCATCCGGTGCCTCCTTTGCTATGATGGCCCCATTTCCGAGGGACAATGGAACTGCGGGTTCTGGGCTGCAGTGGAGGGGAGGCGGATGGCGAGCGCCTGACGGGGCTGCTGGTCAACGGCTGCGTGGCCATTGATGCCGGCTCGATCACCCCCGCCCTTACGGTGACGGAGCAGGTCCGGATCCGCCACGTCTTCATCAGCCACTCGCACCTGGACCACATCTGCACGCTGCCCTTCTTCACGAAGAACATCTTCGGCCACACGCAGGAGCCGGTGGAGATCCATGCCCTGCCCGAGACCCTGGACGTGCTCCGGCGACACCTCTTCAACGATGAGCTGTGGCCCGACTTCAGCGTGATCCCCAGCCCCAACGATCCCACCATCCGCTACACCGAGATTGAACCCGAGCACACCTACGAGGTGTGCGGCCTCCGGCTTACCCCCATCCGGGTGAACCACCTGGTGCCCTGTGTGGGGTACCGCGTGGAGGATGACCGGGACGCGTTCATCTTCACCAGCGACACGGCGGAGACCGACCGCATCTGGGAGGTCGCCAACGCCACGCCGAACCTCCGCCTCGTGATCGCCGAGGCGAGTTTCCCCGACGAGCAGGCTCCCCTCGCGGAGGCCTCCAAGCACCTCACGCCGGCGAGCCTCGGCGCCGAGCTGAAGAAGCTGCATCGCGACGTCCCGGTTCGCATCTACCACCTGACCCCGGGCGACAGGCCCAGCATGCTGCCGCAGCTCGCAGCGCTGGGAGATCCGAGGCTGCGCTTGCTTGCCCAGGACGAGCGGCTGGTCTGGTAGCGGCTCAGGCAGGGAAAGCCGCCCGCAGGGCCTCGAGGCTCGCGACCAGGGCCGCGGGCAGACGAACCACCAGGTCCGTGGCGCCCTCCAGGCTCCCCTCCCGGCCTGCCTGCTCCAGCTGACGCGCCAGTTCTGCGAGCCGGACCAGCCCCAGGTTCCCGACCGAGCCCTTCAGTTGATGGGCCTCCGTCGCGACTCGAGCGGCATCGCCAGCCGAGACGGCGGCCTCCAGGGCCCGGATCCGCTCAGGCCCGTCGGCCGCATGGAGCGCGATCAATTCCTGCACGAGCGCCGGATCCGCCCCGAGGTCGAGCAGCGAACGGAGCTGCGCCGGGTCGAGGTCGGGCAGCCCATCCACGGGCCTTTGAGGCTGCACCAAATGCCTCACTTCCGCGTGGGCCTTTCGGCCCTCGCCTTGCGCACCCCCGGAGGAATGCAGGTGATGCGATCCCGGATGGCGAAGTACACCGGCTCCGGGATGGCATGCTTGAGCACCAGGTGCTCCTTGGTGAGGTAGGGGCGGTGGGCGATGATCGCCGCCGCCAGGGCCTTGTCGAGACCCGGGACCCTGGCCAGCTGGGTGGCACTGGCGGTATTGATATCCAGCAGGCGGACCTTCGCATGGGTCCTGGAATGGGCAGCGGGCCGGGTCTTCGTCCTCTTCGGCGCCGCCGCTTGAGCAGGCAGCAGACAGCCGGCCGCCACGACTGCGAGAAGGGCTTTCGCGAATGCCGGCATGCGACCTCCTGGCACGAGAGGGCCCCTGGGGCCCTTCAAGAAGATAACCCGGATGCCGCGAGGCATCCGGGTTATCCCAGGCGCTTGTGACTTCGGGCGCCTTGGCACGAGTGGGGCTAGAAGTTCATGTGGACGGCCTTGATGTCCGCCACCTTCCCCATCCCATGACAGATGAGGCACTGTTCCACGTTCTGGAAGGCCGTCGCCCGCGGCTGGTAGATCGAGCCCCCGTTGTTCTGGAAGTGGGCGATGTCCACCTGGCTGTCGTGGCAGCCGAAGCAGGCCGAGGCGATGGGGGAATGCACCAGGGTGGTGGGCGCCGCAGCCGTCGGCGTGGCGGTGGCCAGATTGTAGGAGAAGGCATTCCCATAGGCCGTGCCCGCGGTGACGAAGGGGGACACGACGGTGGCGCCGGTGGGGATGGTGGTCCCCGAGGTCGGCGTGAAGACGAAGGTGCTCGTAGCGGTGGTTCCGATCGCCGCCGTACTCCAGAGGAGGTTCGGCACTTCGGCGGCATTGGTGGCGTTGCTGAAGTCGTACGAACCCGCCACGTGGCAGACTTCGCAATTGTTCAGCATGGTCGGGCCGTCCCCGCCGGGCCAGGTCGTGGCCCAGTAGGTGGCGCCGGCGGCAGCCTGCCAGGAGAAGTAGTTGTTGCGCATCGGGGCCGCGTGGAGGGCGTGGATCATGTCCTTCTCGTTGTCGGCCCAGCCATCGCTGCCGTGGTCGCCCACATAGTTGGCGTGGTGGCAGAAGGTGCAGGTCTCGGCGCTGTTGCGCTCGCCGGCGTGGAAGACCTCCTTGGTGAAGATGCCCAGGGCATGGTGGCAGGCATCGCACCTCTGGGTGTCCACGATGGCGCGGCGGGGCGTGTTCCCCGTGACCGACGCAGTCATGAAGGCGTTGGGGGCGGGCACGCTGAGCCCACCCAGCTGCGTGGTGGGATTGTAGGTGAAGTCAACCGTCCCGAACTTGGGCACGGCCGTCTGGGTCAGAGGGATCGAGCCGTAGCTGTAGACGTACCCGATGCCGCCCGTGATGTGGGTGGCACCGGCCGGGACCACCGTGCCCACCATGGTCAGGGAGTAGTACCCATTGGCATCCGGCGTGGCGGACAGGGTCGCCTTGGAGGCCAGGGAGCCGTTCCAGACGTTGGGGAAGTACACGTTGGAGGTGACGTTCCAGTCGGCCGGGGTCTGGATGCCGTCCTGGGGCACGCCCATGGCCACGTAGAAGGAAGGCCCGCCGACGTAGTTGTCCCAGAAGGAGGCCGAGGTCGTGGGGTTGAAGTCCTTGCGCTGGCCGTCCTCGAGGAAGCGGAAGGTGAACACCGGATGGTTGCTCGCATCCAGCGTGACGCTCTGCAGGTCCCAGGTCACGCGGTGGGCGCCGGGGATGTTGCCCGGATCGCTGGCGATGTAGGAACCATTGGTGTGGGATCCGGGCACGAAGCCGGTGAAGTTGGGGGGAACAAGGGGCGTGTGGACCAGCTGGATCGCCGTCGCGCCATGGCAGCTGGTGCAGTTGGAGTCATCCAGCTGGGTTCCACCCGTGTGGTTGGCACCCGTGGACCAGACGATGTCGTCATGGCAGGCACCGCAAGCCAGGCGACTCGGGTTGTTCATCCAGTCATCGCCCTGCGGTGTGCTGGCAAGAGCTCCGGTGTGGCACTTTGTGCAGTTCCGCTGGTCCTGCGGGAAGCCCACCTCGTTGAACAGCACGCCCGTGGCGCTGGGGTAGGCGTAGCCGGTCAGGGCCAGCTCGGACCCCATGTGGATCTTGTGGATCATCACCGGGAAATCGCCCACGGCAGTGGTGTCGGTTGCCCCGGGACCTGCGATCTTCGTGGTGGCGCTGGTGTAGTTCCCCGAGGTGTCCGTGGTCGCAGGGGGCCGGCCGTACTTGCGCTGGTCGTTGTGGCACATCACGCAGAATTCGGTCTTCACCCGGTTCCCGCCATGGAACGCGAGCTTGGTGTGGCAGCTGTTGCAGGAGGCCATGTCGGTGATCTTGCGGTCCAGGTCCGTGGTCGCCACGGGGGCTCCCGTCTGGGGGATGAAGTCGTAGATCAGGTTGGCCGCGTTAAGCACGCTGTAGTTGGAGTCGAGGATGGAGCGCCCTCCCACCTGGATCGCGATGCGGTGGGTCAGCGTGGGCTGGTAGGTCACGTCGCCGAGATCGGCTTCGATGTTCGTGCTGTTGTAGCCGGTGTAGGCGTCAAGCTTGGCCTGCATCTGGGTGATGTCATTGGCGAAGGTGTAGGTGTAGGTCCCGTCGCCATGGTCCGCAAGGGTGCCGTAGTTCTCGGTGGTGGGCCGCCCGGGCACGCCCGTGCTGTTCACCACGATGTAGCTCACCCACTTGCTGGGATGCGAGGTGGTGGCCGGGACGAGCTTGGCGATGGTGAACGCCATGTTGTTCAGCGTCCCCGACGACGTCACGAATCCGAGGCCTACGACAGGGGTGCCATTCTGGTTGGTGACGGTGAAGTTCACCACAGGGGCGCCACCCATCGTCACGCTGGTCACCGAGCCGGTCAGGGAAAGCTGGCTCCATTCCTGGGGCGTCAGCTGCGCGGCGTTGATCGCGATCGCGGCATTGGTGCCGTTGGTGCCGTTGGTGCCGTTGGTGCCATTGGTGCCGTTGGTGCCGTTGACACCTGCGGGTCCGGCGGGACCCGTGTCGCCCTTGCACCCGACCAGGGCGAAGGCGACCGCGGCGGCCAGCGCCAGGCCGCCGAGTCTCTTGAGTGGGATGGATGCCATGTTGCTTCCTCCTTGCTTGGGGTGGGGTTGCTGCTTCCTTGATCTCTCCGGGCCTCACCAGGACGGAACGCCGATCGCTCCGCCCCTGCCCCTCACTTCGTCTCGTTGCTCAGCTTCACCCCGGGATTCACTGCCGTAATGGCCGTCCCGTGGCACATCGTGTTGTTGAAACATCCCGGCTCCGTTCCTGCCGGCGCCGGCGTCGCCGGCTTCATGTCCGAATTCGCTCCGCCTGCATGACACTTGAAACACTCCGGCGCGTTACCCGCGTCCGTGAATACGTGGTTCGGCTGGTCCACCGTCGTCCCCACCCACGGCTTGTCCGGATGCGGCGCATGCGTGTGGCACGACTCGCACGACGGCGTGATCCCGATCGGATTCGTATACTCCGATCCATGGCACCTCGCGCAATGCGCGAACCCCGCCATCGCCAGCGGATTGCTCGGATCCGGCGCCAGCTGCGCACCGTTCCTTCCGTGCTGGCTCGGATCCGCCCAACCCTGCGGGTGCCACGGCCCGTTCGCATGGCACGTGAAGCAGCTCACCTGCGCGATCCCACCCGATGCCGCAGGATCCGACGTCGAACCATGGCACGTCGAACACTGGCTCGGATTCTGGATGAACGCCTCCCAGTGGTTGTCTATCCACCCCGCCGGATGCGCTCCCGTCGCCCCATTGAAACTCGGCGCTCCCGTCGTCGCGCTACCCGCGCACCCCAGCAGCGCCACCAAACCCAGCGCCACCGCCGCACACGCTCCTGCCGCCCTCATCCCTCTGCTCATCTCGATCCCTCTCACGCCTACTGGTGGCACGCACGGCACTCGTCGTTGTTCGCCCGGCCATGGCACTGGTAGCAACTCGATGGATCCTCCATACCCTCCACCTTGTGCAGCGTCATCCAGTCCCCGCGGTGCGGCGACATCCGGTCCGGACGGTCTCCCAGCTTCACCGCCGGGCTCATCACCACCTTCCCCCCGTGGCAGTCCGCGCAGAACGACGGCGCATGACACACCGCGCACGTGTTCGCATCCTGCCCCGCCACGAACCGGTGGTCCTTCACGAAATCCGGCGTGTGGTTGAACGCACGATAAGGCTTCAGGCTCCCCTTCATCACATCGTCACCGTGGCAGTCCGAACACATCGGACGCCCCACGCCCAACGCCATCGGATGCGTCGCCGCGAAACTGCTCTCCGGCGAAATCACTCCGCAGGCCGTCATCAATCCCAGCCCCAGCACCGCCGCCAATACCTTCAACACCTGCTTCCGGCCCATCACCGGCCTCCTTTCCTGCCCAGGCCGAAGCGATACTCCGCTCGCAAAAGACCCGTCGTCTCATGCTTCGCGAACGCCGTCGTCCCGAACCCCAAATCCCCCGAAACCCTCACCGCCGGCGTCACCTGATACCCCAGCGAACCCACCAGCTGATACAGCGTCGTCTCGCCGTTCAAAAACGGGTTCTTCTTGTCGTCGAACCGATACACGATCGCGTCCGCACTCGCCGTCAGCTTGTCCCCCCTATACGTCGCCCACGCCCTTCCCTCCGTGTTCGACAGGCTGAACGCCGGCGTGATCGGATCCACCATCAGCGCCTCCGTCGCGTTCGTACGGTGCGCTCCCACTCCCACCAGATACGCGTCCGTCACCGCCCACCTCAGGTCCGCCCCGTACCGGTTCGTGTCCCCGTACGTCTCCCGGTGCGTGTGCTTGTAGTTGCCCACCACCTGCACACCCGACGCCTGACCCCACGTCAAATCCGTCCCGTAACCCCGATACTTGTCGTTCTCGTCCTGGCGGAACAGGTTCGGCATCGTCGTCCCGGCGAAATACGCGTAGAAATTCCGCTCCGCGAAATTCCCCGACCACGTCAACTCCCCCGGCAGCCTCACCCGCATCGTGTAGTCGTGCTCCGCGATCCTCGACGGCTTGCCTCCCACCACTGGCTCGTTCTGGTGGCTCGCTACGTCGAAAATCGTCCGCCCGCTGAAATCCACCGCCGACACCGGCACCAGATGGATGTCCGCACCCAGCTGCTGCCTCGTGTAGTCCACCGGCTCCGGCACCGCCAGATCCTTCGGCGACTTCGAACCGTCCTGCACGTAGAACACTCCCACCTCGCCCAGACGCTGGATCCTCCACCCCAGGCGACCCCCGAAAATCACGTCCCGCTGATACGCGTAGTCCTTCGCCGCCACCGGATCGTCCGGCCGATACAGCACCGGCAACCCCGCGAAAAACGAAAAGGTGAATCCCCCTCGCAGGTCCGTCCGACCGCTCAGTCCGTCCACCTGCTCCCAGCTCCCTCCCTGGCTGATCGAGAACCTCCCCGCCTTCAACTCCGCATTCGCCTGGTTGAACCGGTAGTCCAGATACCCGTACGTCAAATACCCGTCCGACTTCGCTCCCGATGCCTTCACATACCCGAGATCCGTCGTCCCCCACCCATACAAATGCAACGACAGGTTCTCGCTCCCCAAATCCGTCGCATCAATCCCCAAAAACTGCGTCGCCGGCGTATACGTCTGCGTGCTGAACCCCGGCACGTCCGACTTCCACTCCTGCGCCATCGTCGTCCCATACACGCTCACCTGCTGGCCCCAACACCATCCCCCCGCCACCAGGCACACCCACAACGCTCTCCTTCTTCCTCTCATCTCTCGCCTCATCTCTTCCTCG
>DAIDKC010000097.1 GCA_027451045.1 Holophagaceae bacterium
GCCCCGCCTTTCCATGTCCCGCTCTCGCCGGGCGCCAGCAGATCCGAGCGCAGGCCGGGTGCGGTCGGGATCACGCCACGGCGGGCCGTCCCTTCCGGGCCGCAAGCAGCGCAAGGCCGCTGAGGAGGATGGCGGGCAGCACCACCTCCAGGGCCCGCCCCAGGGCCAGGCCCGGGGCCGTCCCGAGGAGGCGCAGCGCGTCCGCCCTCCGGCCGATCAGCTCGGGGCTGATGGCATCCCCCAGGAGGTGGATGAAGAGGATGTTCACCGCAATCCCGGTGGCCCGGATGCTTGCAGGCAGGCAGCTGACGGTCAGGGCATTCACGGGGCTGGTGTTGACGAAGAGCAGGAACATGCCGAGGAAGAACAGGCCGTAGGTGAACCCGAGGCTGGAGGTGCCCAGGGCCCATGCCACCACCGGCATCGCGGCCACCAGGGTGGCGGCGGAGAGCCAGAGTCCCGCGTCCGGCCAGCGATGCTGCCAGCGGTCCGTGAGCAGCCCCCCCAGGAAGGTCCCCGCGATGCCCGTGACCACCGCCAGGGCCCCGAAGACCACTCCGGCGCGGGCCGTGGACACGGCGAATTTCCGCTGGAGCAGGGTGGGCGCCCAGGCGCTGAGGCCGCCCATGGCGAAGGTGTAGGCCACGTAGCTCAGGGTGCAGGAGAGCCACACCCGGTTGAGGAAGAGCCGCCGGAGGCGCGTGAGGTAGGGCAGCCGCGCCTCGCCATCGGGGGTCGCGTCCATGCAGCCCCGCTCCGGATCCGGCTGAAAGGCCATCCAGAGGGCCAGGAACAGGCCCGGCACACCGGCCACCAGGAAGGAGGCCCGCCAGCCCCAGGCGCCAGCCACCAGGCCCCCGAGCCCATAGCCGAGGGCGGATCCCACGGGAATGGCCAGGTAGAACCACGTGAAGGCGCGCGCCCGCGCCGATTCGGGGTACCCGTCCGCCAGCATGGCCGGGCCCAGGCTGGCGTAGCCGGCCTCTCCCACGCCCACGAGCGCACGCATCGCCAGCAACGCTGCATAGGAATGCACCAGCGCCGCGCCCATGGTGGCAAGGCTCCAGAGCCCCACCCCGCCAGCCACCAGGCGGGGCCGGTGGAAGCGGTCGGCCAGGTAGCCGAAAAGGGGCGCGGTGCACATGTACACCGCGATGAAGACGAAGGTGAGCCGCCCGAGCTGCTCGTCATCCAGGCGCAGCTCCCGCCCGAGAGGCTCCAGGATGGCCGCTACCACGTAGCGGTCCAGGTAGTTCACCAGGTTGATCCCGGCGAGCAGGAGGAGGAGCCTCCGGGCAGAGCCCATGGGCCGATAGGCCTCTCTACTTGGTGTCGGGTTTGGCCGGGGTCGGCGCGGCAGGCGTGTCCGGTGCCGCGTCGAGGCGCTTGGCCACTTCGTCCGTGAAGGCGTTCAACCAGGACTGGTCGGCCCAGGAAACCATCTGGAACGCCTGGTCCGAGAAGACGACCTGGAGCTTCTCCTGGGCGGCCAGCTGCTGCACGATCGGCAGGGCCATGCGGGAGATCTGGTCGCCGACCTGCTTCTCGACCTTCTGGTACTCCTGCTGGCTGTCCTCCTGCAGCTTCTTGGCGTCGAATTCCATGTCGCGGTACTTCTTCTGCAGCTCGTCCCGCTTGGCAGGGTCAATGCTCGGGGAGTTGAGCTGCTGCTGGAGCTGCTGGAGCTCGGCGCCTTTGGCCTGGAGCTTGGCCTGGAGCCCCTTGCCGGTGGATTCCAGCTTGGCGAACACCGCCGCCGCCTTCTTCGAGACGCGGACGAGGCGATTGATGCTGAAGAAGGCGAACCGGGGGGCCGGCTGGACCTGGGCGGCGGCGGGCAGGCAGAGCATGGCGGCCGCGAGAGGGACGATCAGGCGCATGGGATGACTCCAGGGTGAAGGCCGATTCTAGCGCGGAGAGGACCAGCGGTCATCAGAAGGTGGTCCCGATGGAGAACTGAAAGTCGTTCTGTCCGTAGGTATCGAAGGGGTACGGATTGAGCTTCCGGGCCCAGATCAGCCGGAGCGGTGCCGGACTGATGGGCAGGAAGAAGCGGAACTCGATACCCGTGGAGCGCATCAGAGTCGGGTTGATGTAGGTGAGGTAGTTCCCGGTATTGATGTCCCGGTAGGTGACCGTGTTGCGGCTGAAGATCTTGGTCCCGGGGGCCCAGGCATTGCCCATGTCGTAGAAGAACACCAGACGGAACTGGTCCGCGATCTTGAACTGGTACTCGAAATTCGCGATGAACTGCTTGTTGCCCCCCACCACCACCGCATAGCCGTTGTTGTCCAGGAGGACCGACCCCACCTGCCCGTAGCGGTACCCGCGGATGCTGTTCTCGCCCCCCGGCCGGTAGAGTTCGTAGATGGGAATGGCCTCGTCCCCGAGATTCTCCAGGTAGCCGTAGCTGAGGTTCATGGCGAAGATGTGCCGCTCGCCGATGTTTCCGTATTTTGAGAATTCCCACGTGGCGCGGAGGTAGGGGCGGTCCCCGCCGAACTGCCAGCCGCCGTATTCGAGGCCGAAGGCCAGCTTGGTGCCCGCCGTGGGCTTGAACTGCTGGTTCACCGTGCTGTAGGTCAGGCTCTGATTGAATGAGCTGGTCAGCAGGTTGTTCATGTCCCGGAAGTAGAAGTTCTGGCCACCTTCGATGCGGATCAGGGAGAAGTTGTACCCGGCCCCATAGGTGGTGAAGTAGGCCCAGGGCTTGTCCTGGAACCAGTTGCTGAGCCGGGCGCCAACGGAAAGGTTCAGGCTCCGGGTGAACTGCTGGTAGGCGTTGGCAGCGCCCACCCGGGATGCATCGTAGTTCGCCGAGCCGTTGGAGACCTGGACAGAGAACGAATAGGGCAGGTCGAACACGAAGGGCTCGGTATAGCCCACCGTGGCGCTCTTCGCGAAAGCCCCGCCGTTGTAGCTCACGGAAAGAACCTCTCCGCCGCCGCCGAGGTTGCGGGTGGAGAAGCTGACGCCGAGGGAGAAGCCGAACAAGGAGCCGTAGCCGCCCTGGAAGAGCAGCTCGTTCACGCCTGCCTCCTCGCCGCGCAGCACGACATCCACTTCGGGCTTGTCGGGAACGAAGTCCACCTTGGGCTCCGAGCTCTTCACGTCGAAGAAGCAGAGCTGGCTGATGGCCAGGAGGGAGTCCTTGAAGATGTCCGTCCGGAAAGGATCGCCCTCCCGCAACAGCATGCTGCGGCGCAGGACCTTGTCCTTGGTCGTGGTATTCCCCTCGAACTCGATGCGGCGGACCGTGTACTTCTCCCCCTCGTCCAGCTTGAGGGTGGTGTCCACGAACTTCAGGCCATGCGCCTCCCGGACGTCGAACTTCTTCTCGGCATGGAACAGGATGTAGGCGTCGTTGCTGTAGTCCTTCTTCAGCTTTTCCACGGTCTCATCCACCGCGTTCAGGTCGAAGGGAACAGGCTTGGCACCTGGCTTGGGGTTCTCAAGGCTCGGGCGGATGTTGAAGAACTTGCCGAAGAACGAATGATCGTTCCGTTTCATCTCGGCGTACTTCAGCCGGTAGTAGTCGGGCCGGAAAACCTTGCCGCCTTCCACCTTGAAGGTTCCCTCGTAGTACTTGTCCCCCTCCACGATGGGAATGGTGAGGGAGGCGCGCAGGTCGTACTTGGGGGACTTCCCCTCCTTCTCGAGCTTCAGGTTCTTCTTCTTCTGGCGAGCCGAGGTGTGATCAGAGACCTCGATGATGGGCTTGCCGACGAAAACGTCCTTGTAGCCCAGCTTCCAGTAGGCCTTCTTGATGTTCTCCAGATCCTCGTCAAGGTTCTTGTCCACGAGCAGGTCGTGGGTGGTTAGCCAGCTGAACATCCAGTGCTGGCGGGTCTTCTTCATGACACGCATGAGCTGACGGCTCGAGAAGACCTTGTTGCCCCGGAAGTGGATCTTGTAGATGCGGACCTTCCCGCCCTCCTTGATGTCGAAGACCAGACGGGCCACGCCGGGAGCGATGGGCTCGAGGGAGATGTCCACCACGGGATTGCGGAAGCCCTTCTCGGCCGCCATGTCCACGATCTGGTCCTTGATCTTCCGGGCCGCGTCCGGATCGTAGACGGTGTCGGGGGCGATGGTGAGCTTCTTCTCCTTGATCTTGTCCTTGATGGAGGTGAGACCGATCTCAGTGCCGCCGCGGTAGTCAATGCTCTTGATGATCGGCCGCTCGCGAACCTGGATGATCACCTTCTTGCCGCCGGGGGCATCGGCCATCTCGAGCTTGATGTCGTCGAAGGAGCCCGTCTTCCAGAGGCGCTCGAGCACGGCGGTGAAGTCCACATCGCGCACGTCTTCGCCTTTTTTAAGACCGGATCGGAAGATCACCGTCTCGGAGGTCTGCTTCTGCGCGCCGACCACCTCGATCTTCACGATGGGCTCGAGATCCTGGGCCCGGAGGGGCAGGACGCTTCCCGCAGCCAGGAGCAGGGGCAGCAAGCCGATCCGCAACCGGGGCAGGACCCGGCTCCCGTCGTTCATCGTATGGGTCATTCAGGCACTCCGACCAGTTGCGTTTCCTGGCCGACGGCCTCGGACCCGGATTCGGACAAGGTGGGAACGAGCTGCTCGTTCACCAGTTCGAAAGTCACCACACCCGCCGGGACCGCATCGCGGCTGACCATCAGCTCGGCAAGGGGATCCTCCACCATCTTCTGGATGGCCCTGCGGAGGGGCCGCGCGCCGTAGGCCCTGTCCCGCAGGGTGGTCTTGACGAGATGGTCGCAGGCGGCATCGGTGAGCATGACCGTCAGGCGGTACTTCTGGAGGGTCACGTTCAGGTCGTCCACCAGCAGGTGGACGATCCGGCGCAGCTCCTCGTCGCCCAGTCGGTTGAACACCACGATTTCGTCAATCCGGTTCAGGAACTCGGGCGGGAAGGTGCGCTTCAGGACCTTCATGGCATCGCCGGACTTCGCATCCGGACGCCCGTCCTGCTCGACGAAGCCGAGGTTCTTCTCTGCCAGCAGCTCGCGACTCCCCACATTGGACGTCATGATGATGATGGTGTTCTTGAAGTCCACCAGGTTCCCGAATGCGTCCGACGCCTGGCCATCGTCGAAGATCTGGAGCAGGATGTTGATGAGGTCGGGATGGGCCTTCTCGATCTCGTCGAAGAGCAGCACGCAGTACGGATTGCGCCGGATGCGGTCCGTGAGCATGCCTCCCTCCTCGTACCCGACGTACCCCGGAGGGGCGCCGAGGAGCTTGGAGACCTCGTGCTTCTCCATGTACTCCGACATGTCGAAGCGGATCATCTTCTTGGGATCCCCGAAGAGGAAGGCCGCCAGGGTCTTGGCGAGTTCGGTCTTCCCCACGCCCGTGGGGCCCAGGAACAGGAAGGACCCCATGGGCCGGTTCGGGTTCTTGAGGCCCGTGCGGGCCCGCCGCACGGCGCGGGCCACGGCGCTTACCGCCTCCGGCTGCCCGATGACGCGCCCGTTGAGGCGGGCTTCCATGTTCACCAGATTGGCCTTCTCGTCGCCCTTCAGGGCCGTGACGGGAATGCCGGTCCAGCTGGCCACCACCTCCTCGATGTCCTGCTCGCTCACCTCGGGGAAGTGGGCGTAGTCCTCCTCCGCCAGCTCGGTCCGGTCCTTCTGGATCTCGTCCCGGAGCTGCAGCTCCTTCTGGCGCAGGAGCACGGCCCGCTCGAAGTCCCGGCTCAGCACCGCCTCGTTCATCTCGTTGATGACGCGATGCAGCTCCTCCTCCGCCTGCTGGGCCTCGCCCCCGGTGCCTCCGGGGCCCACCCGGAGCTTCACCCGGGCGCCGGCCTCGTCGAGGAGGTCAATGGCCTTGTCGGGAAGGAAGCGATCCGTGATGTACCGGTTCGAGAGGTAGACCGCGGATTCCAGGGTCTTGGGGGAGTAGCGCACGCGATGGAACAGCTCGTAGCGGCTCCGGATGCCCTCCAGGATCCGGAGACTCTCGGATTCGTCCGGCGGGTTGACGGTCACGGGCTGGAAACGGCGAACCAGGCTCCGGTCCTTGTCAATGTACTTGGCGTACTCCTTGTGCGTCGTGGCACCGATGCACTGGATCTCGCCCCGGCTCAGGGCCGGCTTCAGGATGTTGGCCGCGTCCAGGCTGCCCTCGGCGGCCCCTGTTCCGATGAGGCTGTGGATCTCGTCAATGAAGAGCACCACCGAAGGGTCCTTGCTGGCCTCGGCGATGATGGACTTCAGGCGCTCCTCGAACTGCCCGCGGTACTTGGTCCCCGCCACCACGAGGCTGAGATCCAGGGCGTAGATCCGCTTGTCCTGGAGACTGGGCGGCACGGCGCCTTCATGGATCTTCTGGGCCAGGCCCTCCACGATGGCCGTCTTCCCCACGCCGGCCTCGCCGAGCAGGATGGGATTGTTCTTCCGGCGGCGGCTGAGGATCTGGATGATGCGCTCCACCTCCTGGTCGCGGCCGATCAGGTTGTCGAAGATGCCCCGCTCAGCCATCTCGGAGAGGTTCCGGGCAAACTCGGCCAGGAGCGGGTGCTCCTTCTTCTTCTTGGCGATCTTCTCCTCCTTGGTGCTCTCGAGGAGGATCTCCTTGGCGGCGATCAGGTCCGCGCCGGCCTCCTTCAGGAGGCGTCCGGCGAGGCAGGTCTCCTCCTTGAGCATCCCGAGGAGCAGGTGCTCCGCCCCCACGTGCTTGTGGTTGAGCTTGGCGCTCTCCGCGGTGGCGTGCTGGAGGATGCGCTTGACCTCCTCCTCCATGGGGATGTCAATGCTCGTGCTGCTCGGGGTGACAGGCTTGTCCTTGGGGGTGAGGGCCGCCACCAGCCGTTCCCGCAGCCCGGGGATCTGGACCCCCATGCGCTCGAGCAGCTGGGTACTCGTCTTCTCGGACTCCCGGAGGAGGCCCAGGAGCAGGTGGCCGCTCTGGATGCTTTCCGCACCGAACTGGCTCGCCTCGTAGCGGGCGAAGAACATCACACGGCGGGCTTTTTCGGTGAACTTCTCGAACACGGGGCACCCTTCCGGGTCAGACGGCCTGGCCAGGATGGCCCAGGACGATCCAACAGGGTAGCGCTTTCAGGCCTCCCTGTCCCCCCGGGGATTGAGCTGGGAAGAAAGGGGTTCCGGGGCTATCCTGGAGGGCCGGGAGGATCGCATGGACCAGCCGAGCATCAACCTTGCGATCCTGGGCCTCCAGTGGGGTGACGAAGGCAAGGGCAAGGTGGTGGACCTGCTCAGCCCCCGTTTCCGCCAGGTCGTGCGATTCCAGGGCGGCAACAATGCCGGCCACACCGTGGTGGTGGGCGGCCAGAGCATCGCCCTGCACCAAGTCCCCAGCGGGGCCCTGCATCCGGACTGCTTCCTGGTGGTGGGCAACGGAGTGGTCCTCAACCTGGAGGTCCTCCAGCAGGAATTGGACCGCCTGAAGGCCCGGGGCTTCGACCTGGCCGGCCGCCTGCTGCTGTCCGAGAAGGCCCACCTGATCCTCCCCCACCACATCGCCCTGGATCTCTGGCGCGAAGTCCGGGCCGACAAGCTGGGCACCAAGATCGGAACCACGGGCCGCGGAATCGGGCCTGCCTACGAAATGAAAGCCTCCCGCATGGGCGTGCGCCTCGGCGACCTGCGCCATCCCGGGTCCCTGGCCGACCGCATCCGGCAGGGCTACGAGGAGGTGCGCCTGCGCCTCGGGGAGGCCGAGGGCCTGCCCTCCCTCCAGGCCATCGTGGACGGCGCCCTGCGCACAGCCCAGCCTTTCCTGCCCTTCATCGGCGATGCCCAGACCCACCTCCAGACGGCCTGGCAGCGCGGCGAAAGCATCCTCTTCGAAGGGGCCCAGGCCACCCTCCTGGACATAGACCACGGGACCTATCCCTTCGTCACATCCAGCAACTGCAGCCTCGGCGGGCTGTTCACGGGAACCGGACTGCCCCCGAAGGCCCTGGACAAGGTGCTGGGCATCGCCAAGGCCTACACCACCCGCGTGGGCGCCGGCCCCTTCCCCGCCGAGCTGCTGGATGCCACCGGTGCGCGCCTGCGCGAGGCCGGACGGGAGTTCGGCACCACCACGGGCCGCCCCCGGCGCTGCGGGTGGTTCGACGCCCCCATCACCGCCCACGCCTGCCGGACCAACGGCGTGGATGGCCTCGCCATCATGAAGCTGGACGTCCTCGATGGCCTGGAGGAAGTGGGCATGGTCGTGGGCTATCGGACCGGGGAAGGCGGCCTCACCACGCAGCTCCCGAGCTGCGCCGCCGACTGGGCAGGGCTGAAGCCCGAGATCCGGCGCTTCAAGGGCTGGGACAGCACCCGCGGTTTCACCGATCCCCGGGACCTCCCGGGCACCGCCCGGGCCTACCTGGAGGCCTTGGCCGAAGCCGTGGGCGTGCCCATCGCCTACCTCAGCACGGGACCGGACCGGACCGAAGGGTGCGTGTACCCCGGTACCTTCCTAGCATCCCTGCTGGGTTGACCCTTCACCACGTCGCGGGCACACTGATCCTCCTGCCCAGCCAGGCATCGCACGCCTGCGTGCACCGAGCGCTTGAGGGCGCAGGGGCCTGGATCCACCGGCACGGGCCCATAGCTCAGTCGGTAGAGCAGCGGCCTTTTAAGCCGTTGGTCGCGCGTTCGAGTCGCGCTGGGCCCACCACGTTCCACCCCGAGGGGCTATCGTCTAGGGGTCAGGACACCGCCCTTTCACGGCGGTAACACGGGTTCAAATCCCGTTAGCCCTACCA
>DAIDKC010000098.1 GCA_027451045.1 Holophagaceae bacterium
CGCCCCCCCGCCGGCCGCGGAGCCCGCGCCCGAACCGCCCCCGGCCCCGGTTCCCCTCCCGGCGCCCGGGCCCCCGGCCGTCCAGCTCCCTCCCGAGCCCCAGCCTCCGGAGCCCGCCGCCTCCGTCCCGGAACCCTCCGAACGGGCCCAGGCCCTCGTGCGGGTGAAGAAGCGCTCCCGGACGCTGCTGCTGGCCATGCCGGCCGGCATGGAGCGGCACCGCCTCTCCACCTTCCTCGCCGAGGAGGGCTACGGGCGGATCCTGCTGGCCACGACCCTCACCGAGGTCCTGGAGCACCTGGACGATCCCGGCGGGATCCACCTGGTGGTCCTGGATGGCGGCGTCGCCGAACTGGAGGGGCTGGCCCTGGCCTCCCTGATCCTCCACCGTTTCGAGGGCACACCGCCGCCGATGCTGCTGGCGGAGACCCATGTGGACGCCGACCTGGTCCTGGGGTCCCGCGAGGCCGGCGTGAGCCACGTCGTGGTGAAGCCCTACGAGCTGGACGCGGAGTTCGCCCGGCTGCTGGAGGGCCTGCTCGGCCTGGCGTAGGCGCGGGAGCCGGGCGGCGGCTACCCTGGTGCCATGGCCCTGTTTGAACGCACCGTCGCCGAGCGCTACCTGAAGACCCGCCGGAAGGGCGCCTTCGTCCACATCATGGTGCGCTTCGCCCGGGGCGGCACGGCCCTGGGGGTCTTCGCCATGGTGGTCACCCTGGCGGTGATGACGGGCTTCCGGGAGCAGATCCAGGCCACCCTCTTCAGCGCCACCGCCCACTTCACCATCTTCCACCTCACGGGCGACATTCCCGACACGGCGGGCACCCTGAAGACCATCCGGTCCGTGCCCGGCGTGAAGGGTGCCTCCCCCATCCGCATGGAGAAGGGCCTCCTGCGGGTGCCGAATACCAGCGCCCCGCCGGAACCCGTGGTGGTCAAGGCCGTGGATCCCGCCAGCGCCCAGAGCACCTCCAGCATCTTCGATTCAGTCAAGCCCGGCCGGGTGGAGGACTTGAAGGACGGAGAGATCCTGCTCGGCAGGGAACTGGCTCAGAAGCTCGGGGTCCAGGTGGGCGACACCGTGGCCGTGGCCTTCTTCCGGCTGGAGCTGGGCCTGGGGGGCCAGCAGCCCAAGCTGGCCGCGTTCCGCGTGGCCGGGACCTTCGAGAGCCACTCCTCCGAATACGACCGGGGCTGGGCCTTCATCACCCTGGCCGATGGCGAGCGCATCGCCCACGCGGCAGGCCACGCGGAGATGATCGAGGTCAGGGCGCGCAGCATTGACGCCATCCCGGAAGTGAAGGCCCGCGTCCTGAAGACCCTCGGGCCCGAGTTCCTCGCCACCGACCTGCGGGACACCAACAAGCCCCTCTTCGCGGCCCTCACGGTGGAGAAGTGGGCCTTCGCCGCCGTCTTCGGCCTCATCGTGCTGGTGGCCGCCTTCAACGTGGTGGCCTCGCTGGTGCTGCTGGTCACGGAGAAGCGGCGGGACCTGGGGGTCCTCCTGGCCCTGGGGGCCACGCCCCGGCAGATCCAGCGCCTCTTCGAGCTGCAGGGCCTGCGCATCGGCGCGGTGGGAACCCTCTGGGGCCTCTGTACCAGCGTCCCGCTCTGCTGGGCGGCGAACCACTGGAAGCTCATCAAGCTCCCCGCCGCCGTGTACGACTTCATCACCTACATGCCCTTCCGCGTGAAGGTTCCGGACGTGGCCCTGGTGGCCGTCTTCCCCCTGCTGGTCTCCTGGCTGGCGGCCCGCTACCCCGCCAAGAAGGCCAGTGCCCTGGACCCCGTGGATGCCCTGAGGTCGGAGTGACCCGGATGATCGGACTTCCCCTTGCCATCGCCGGCCTGCACAAGACCTACCCCGGCAACGCCCACCCGGTCTTCGACGGATTCAGCCTGGAGGTGGCGCCGGGCAGCCTCTGCGCCGTCATGGGCGTCTCGGGCGTGGGCAAGACCACGCTCCTGAACTGCATCGCCGGACTGGACCACTGGGAATCCGGCGAGATCCGGGTGGACGGGGCGCCGGTGCCGGAAGGCGCCGAGGCCCGGGCCCTCTACCGTCGCCGGCACGTGGGGTTGGCCTTCCAGCAGCCCCACCTCCTCCCGGAGTTCACCGTGCGGGAGAACCTGCGCATGCCCCTGGTGATTGACGGCAGCCCCGGGGCCTCCGCGGAGGCCTGGATCGGCCAGCTGATGGCCACCGTGGGGCTCGGTGACCTCGGGGAACGCCTTCCCGCCCAGCTTTCCGGGGGCCAGGCGGCCCGGGCGGGCCTCGCCCGGGCGCTGGTGCGCCGCCCGGCCCTCTGGCTGCTGGACGAGCCTACGGGGAACCTGGACCCCGCCACGGCGGAGGAGGTGTTCGGCTTCCTCCTGCGCCTTCATGCTGAACTGCGTCCCACCACCCTGCTCGTCACCCACAACCCCGACCTGGCGGCCCGCTGCGAACGCAACGTCCGGCTGGGGTGAGGAGGCCCGATGTTCGTCGCCGTCGCGCGCATTCCGGAAGACCCCGCGGCCCTGGCCCGGGCGGCGGTGATCGCCGGCCTGGCGCAGGTGGATGCCACGCGGATGCTCACGGGCCTGCTGCCGCGGGTGCTGGTGCGGGGCACGAAGGAGGGGCCGCGGCTGGTGGAGGCCCTCGAAGCCGCGGGGTTCACCGCCTTCGCCGCGGAGCCCTCCGCCGTCCCGACCGACCGCCACCGCGTGGTGGCCCGGGGCTTCGCGTTCCAGGGGGCGGAACTGGTCGTCACGGACACGCGGGGGCAGGCCCATGCCTGTCCCGCCGACGCGATCACCTCGCTCCTGCGGGGGTTCCGCCAGGTGGAGTCCACTGAGATCCATACCAGCACTGAGCGCAAGCTGGACATCGGCAAGGCCATCCTCACGAGCGGCCTGATGATCAGCAAGAAGGTGGAGACCACCTCCGAGCGCAGGACGACCTCCCGGGAGCCGTTCCTCCTCCTCCAGCGGCAGGACGGCCAGCCCGGCATCATCTTCTACGAGCACCGAGTCCAGTACCAGGGCCTGGGGGCCGATCTCCAGCATGCGAGGACCGCGAACTTCACCGCCCTGGCGGAGCGCCTGCGCGCCTATGCGCCCCGGGCGCCCCTGGACGACCGGATGCTCAGGCCCGGATTCATGGGCGGCCTGCCTCCCCTGGCGGCCGATCCCGCGGACCTCGCCGTGTTCCTGGTCTCCGAGGCCCTGGCCCGGGGCTGCTGAGGAGCTGGGTTCAGCCGATCTGGGCCAGCTTCACCCGGAGGTCCATGAAGCTGAAGGGCTTCATGATGGTCCCGACGTCCGGGAACCGCTCCAGGATGCGGCCGCAGCGGTCGTCCTGGTACCCCGTGGCGAGGAGCACCTGGAGATCGGGCCGGAGACTCCGGAGGCGCTCCAGGGTGGTCTCCCCGTCCATCCCCGGCATGCTCAGGTCGAGGATGACCAGATCGGGCGCCGGACCGGACTGGATCCGCTGGAGGGCCGAGAGGCCGCTGGGGAGGGCCTCCACCTCGTGGCCGAGGGTCTCCAGCATGGCGGGAACGGCGCTGCGGATGAGGTCGTCGTCGTCCACGAGGAGGATCCGGAGCCGGCGCGCAGGACCGGCCCCCACGGGCCCCTCCGCCTCCGGAGACTGGGACGCCCCGGAACAGGGGGGGAATCGGAGGGCGATCTCCGTGCCCCTCCCGACCTCGCTCCGGATCTCCACCCGGCCTCCGTGGGCCTTGGCCACGCCGTACACCATGGCGAGCCCCAGGCCCGTGCCCTTCCCCGCGGGCTTGGTGGTGAAGAAGGGCTCCACGGCCCGCTGGACCACCTCCGGGGGCATGCCGTGGCCGGTGTCCTGGACGGAGAGTTCCACCAGGCCCTCGGGATGTCGCCGCGTCGCCAGCACCAGCCTCCCGCCCGCGGGCATGGCATCCAGCGAGTTCACGCACAGGTTCATGAGGGCGTTCGCAATGGAGCTGGGATCGCCCAGCACCTGGGGCAGGCCGGGCTCGAGCCGGGTCTCGACCTGGACCTTCTGGAGCGTGGTCCGGTGGAGGAGGGCGGCCTCGTGCCGCACCACCTCGTTGAGGTCCAGCGGCCGGGCCTCGGCAATGTCCTTCCGGGCGAAGTCGGTCAGGCCCTTCACCAGATCCCGTCCCCGGCCCGCGGCGTGGAGCAGGGTGGCCATGGCCTTGTCGAGGGCGGGATCCGCCTGGTAGCGCGCCTGGATGGTGGAGGCCAGGGCCATGATGGCGGCCAGGACGTTGTTCATGTCGTGGGAGACGCCGCCCGCCAGGGCGCCCAGGGATTCCAGCTTCTGGGCGTGGGCCACCTCGGCCTCGAGCTTCCGCCGTTCCGCCTCGGCCTTCCGGCGCCCCGTCCGGTCCTGGATGATGTTCACCAGCATCCGTTCCTCGCCCAGCACCACCAGTTCCGTGGACCAGATCGCGGAGACCACCTCGCCGGTCACCTTCCGGAGTTCCGCATCCATCGCCTGGACATGGCCCGTCTCGCGGATCTGGCGGAGGGACTCCTCCCGTTCGGCAGCATCCACCCAGAGTCCCAGGTCCATGCTCGTCCGGCCCACGATGTCCTCCAGGCGGAGCCCGAACAGGGTGAGGAAGGCCGGGTTGGCGTCCAGGATGGTGCCGTCCTCCGGCCGGCTGAGCAGGATGCCGGCCGGCGAGGCCCTGAAGATCGCCAGGAAACGCGCCTCGCTGTCCCGGAGCGACTGCTCGGCCCGCTTGCGGGTGGTGATGTCGTCGAGCATCACGACGAATTCCCCCAGGGCCGGGCGGTAGGCGGAGACGGAAAGCCAGAGGCCCAGGGCCGGGAGGTAGCTCTCGAACTTCGCCGGGACGCCATCCTCCGCCACGCCGGTCACGATGTCCACCAGGTCGGGGTTGTCCTCCGGCAGGCTGGGCAGGATCTCCCGCATCCGGCGCCCCACCACATGCCGGAGCCCCGTCACCCGGGCGTAGGCCGGGTTCACCGCCAGGTATTCCCAGTCCAGGGGCCGTCCGGCCTCGCGGATCACCCGGCAGTGGGCGAAGGCCTCGGACATGCTGTCGAAGAGGGAGCGGTAGCGCGCTTCGCTGGCCTTGAGGGCGCGCTCGGCCTCCTTCAGGGGGGTGATGTCCGAGAACATGCCCAGCAGGAAGGCCTCCCCGCCGAACCGGACCTGCTCGCCCGAGAACAGGAGATCCCGGAACTCCCCCGTGGCCCTCCGGGCGCGGATCTCGAAGTTGGACGCCCGGCCGTCCCGTTCGATCCCCTCCATCAGGCGGGCCCGCTGTTCCGGCTGCGCGAAGTGGCCCAGTTCGAGGGCCGTGTGGCCGATCAGCTCCTCCCGCCGGTTCCCGAAGAGGGCCAGCAGCGCATCGTTGGCCTCCACCAGCAACCCGTCCGGCAGGCGGCTGAGCCCGATGCCCAGGGGGCTGGAGCGGAAGATGGTGGAGAACCGGGTCTCGCTCTCCTGGAGGGCGGCCTCGGCCGTGCGCTGCGCCCGGCGGGCCTGGGCCGCCTCCAGGGCCTGGTGCAGGGCGCCGGCCAGCCGGGCTGGCCGGTCCTTCAGCACGAAATCCGTCAGGCCCCGGTGGAGCAGGTCCGTGGCCTCCTCCTCGCCGATGCTGCCGGAGAGCAGGATGACGGGCAGGTCCGGAGCCTCGTTCCGTACGAGGCCCAGAAGGACCCGGAAGTCCATCCCGGGCAGGTTGTAGTCCGACAGGACGGCATCCCAGGCCTCGCGCCCCAGCGCTTCGAGCAGGGTCTCGTAGCGGTCCACCCTCCGGAGGTCCGCCTCCACGCCATGCTGCCTCAGGGTGCGCTGCGCCAGCAGGAAATCGGCCTCCGCATCCTCCACCACCAGCAGCTTCAGCGTCCGGTTCATGGGCGCACACCCCGGCCCGGAGGCTCGTTGAGGGCCATCCAGTAGACCCCGAGGCCGGCCACCGTCTCGGCGAAATCCGCGAAGTCCACGGGCTTGCGCACGAAGCTGTTGGCCCCGCCCAGGTAGCTCCGGAGACGGTCCTGCTCCTCGTCCGAGGAGGTCAGGATCACCACGGGGATCAGCCGGGTCCGCTCGTCGGCGCGCACCCGTGCCAGCACCTCCAGCCCCCCGAGCCGGGGGAGCCCGAGGTCGAGGAGGACCACGGCGGGCCCGCCCTCGGGGCGATCCTGGAACTCGCCCTCCCGGAAGAGCCAGTCCACGGCCTGCTGGCCGTCCCGGACCACATCCACCTGGTTGGCCACGTTCGCCCGCCGCAGGGCGCGCAGGGTCAGCATCTCGTCCTGGGGGTTGTCCTCGACCAGCAGCAGCTTCGGGGGATTCATGGGGTCTTCTCCGCGGGACGGTCCGGCAGCTGGAAGAGGAATTCCGCCCCGCGGCCGGGCTCGGAGCGCCCCAGGATCCGTCCCCCGTGCCGGTGGAGGATGCGCTGGACGGTGGCCAGCCCGATCCCGAGGCCCGGGAACTCATCCTGGCGGTGGAGCCGCTGGAAGGGCTGGAAGAGCTTCGCCCCGTGGGCCATGTCGAAGCCCGCGCCGTTGTCGGAGATCCGGAACCAGGCGGCCCCCTCCTCCTCCACGGCGTCGAACCGGATCTCGGCGGGATCCCGGCCGGCGGAGTACTTCCAGGCGTTGCCCAGCAGGTTGGCCAGCACCGCCTGCAGCATGCGGGAATCCCCTGTGGCCCGCAGCCCGGGCTGCAGCTGCCAGCGGACCCGGCGACCCGGCTCGGACTGCTCGAGATCCCGCCGGATCTCCTCGGCCAGGAGGGACAGATCGGTCGGCTCGCGGCGGAGGTCCCCGCGCGTGCAGCGGGAAAGGGCCAGGAGTCCGTCAATGAGCCCCCCGAGCCGCTGGCTGCCCAGGATGATCTGGTTCAGGTAGCCCTGCCCTTCGGCCGGGAGCTGTTCCCCGAAATCCTCCAGCAGGGCCTGGCTGAAGCCGCTCATGGCCCGCAGAGGGGCCCGCAGGTCGTGGGAGACCGCGTAGGCGAAGGCCTCCAGCTCGGCGTTAGCGGCCCGCAGCTCCGCCGTGCGCGCCTCGACCCGGTCCTCCAGATCGGCATTCAGCCGGAGGATCTCCTCCTGGGCGCGCTTCTGCGCGGTGATGTCCACCAGGGTGGAGAGGATGTGCGGCTCCCCCTTGATGGAGAGGACCTGGGCGGCCAGCTGCGCCACGAAGGGGGTCCCGTCCGTCCGGCGGAAGGCCTGCTCCCAGCCCCGTACGACGCCCCGCTCCGACAGCTCCCGCACGAACCGGCCTGCCTCCGCCTCGGAGGGCCAGATGCCCAGGTCCCGGACGGAGCCGCCGACCGCCTCCTCCCGGCCGTACCCCGTCAGGGCCTCCCAGGTGGCATTGACGTCAATGAGGAGCCCGTCCTCCAGCCGGCTGAGCACGATGGCGGCGGGATTCTCCGAGAAGGCGGAGGCGAAGAGCTGCTGGGACTCCCGGAGGGCCGCACCGGCGCGCTTGCGGTCCGAGATGTCCTCCGAGAAGATCACGATTCCGCCGATGGTCCCGGCGACCTCGAACCAGGGGCGGACTTCCCAGCGCAGCCATTGGACAGCGCCGTCCTGCCGCTCGAAGCGGTCCTCGTCCGCCACGACCACTTCGCCGGCAAGACCGCGCCGGTGCACGGCCCTCCAGCCCTCCGTGATCTCCGGAAAGATGTCGTAGTGGGAGCGTCCCAGGACCTCGGCCCCCTCCAGCCCGTAGTCCGCGAGCCAGCGTCGGCTCGCCGCCAGGTAGCGCATCTCCCGGTCGAACATGGCCAGGGCCGCAGGGGCGTGCTCGATGAAGAGCTGGAGCCGGTCCTCGGTCTCGCGCAGCGCCGCCTCCGCGCGCTTCCGATCCGTGAGGTCCTCCGAGAAGATCACGATGCCGCCGATGCTGCCCCCGGCGTCCCGCCAGGGATGGACGTCCCAGCGCCGCCAGCGGACCGTCCCGTCCCTGAGAATGAAGGGATCCTCCCCGATCTGTACGGATTCGCCGGCCAGGCTGCGCCGATGGACGGCCCTCGCCCCTTCCGGGAGGTGGGGGAACAGGTCGTACTGGCACTTCCCCACGGGATCCTCCCCCGTCAGGCCATAGTCCTGGAGCCAGCGCCGGCTCACGGCCAGGTAGCGCATCTCCCGGTCGAACATCGCCAGGGCCGCCGGAGCGTGCTCGATGAACAGGCGCAGGTGCGCCTGGCTTTGCTGCAGGGCTCGTTCGGCCCGCTTCTGCTCGGTGATGTCCTGGAAGGTCCCCTGGACCCGGACCACCCGGCCTCCCTCGACCACCGGTTGCCCTTGGGTGCGCACCCACTTGCGCACGCCCTTGGCGCTCACCAGTTCGAGTTCGAGGTCGTAGGGGCGGGCCAGCTCGATGGCCTCCTTCACCGCGCGTTCGATGAGGGGACGGGAACCCGGCGCATAGTAATCCAGCCCCTGGGCGACGGAGATCGGCGCCTCCGGATCCAGATCATGGATGCGGGCCACCTCGTCGGTCCAATATCCCGCTCCCGTGGCCACCTCGAAGCCCCAGCCGCCCACCTTGGCCATCCGGCTCATACGGATCAGCAGCTCCTCCTGGGAGCGCTGGGCGGCCAGGCTCCGGCGCCGGCTCGCGAGGAGTCCCTCCACCCGGGCCAGCAGTTCATCCACCGAGAAGGGCTTGCACAGGAAATCCGACGCGCCGCTCCGGAGCATCTTCACCCGCAGCCCCTCGTCGGCCCGGGCCGTGAGGACGATGATCGGCACCTCGTCGAAGGCCGGATCCTCGCGCAGGGCGGCCATCATCTGATCACCGCTCATGCCCGGCATCATCACGTCCGTGAGGATCAGGTCCGGCGCGGCGGCCAGGGCGTGGCCCAGCCCCTCCAGGCCATCGAAGGCCGTATCCACCCGGTAGTGCCGCCCCAGACATTCCGCCAGGAAGGCGTTCATATCCGGGTTGTCCTCCACCACCAGGAGTCGAGGCGCGTCCTGAGGCAGGGAGACTTCCGGGGCAGGTGTGGGCCGGCTGGAAACCCCCGAGTCCGCCGGGGCCGTGAGCCCGGGTTCCGCTTCGACCGGGTGCAAGGCGACCCCTTCGGCGACCCGGAGGGGCAATCCCACCCTGAACCGCGCCCCGCCCTCCGGCGCCTGGTCCAGGGTCACCCAGCCGCCGTGGAGCTGCACGAATTCCTTCACGATCGCCAGACCCAGGCCGGTGCCGCCGCGGGTGCGGTTGGCGCCTCCCTCCACTTGGCGGAAGCGGTCGAAGACGGCCTCGCGGAGGGATTCGGGTACCCCGGGGCCGCTGTCCCGCACCTCCAGGCAAGCCATATCCCCTTCCACCCGGAGGGCTACGGCGATCCGACCGGGCACCGGCGTGAACTTGAAGGCGTTGCCGAGCAGGTTGCCCAGGACCCGGCGGACCTTCTCCGCATCCACCTGGGCCATCTGCGGCCCGGGTGCGTCCACCTCGAAGGCCATGCCCTGCTCCAGGGCCTGGCTCTCGAAGCGCGCCGCCTCCAGCCGCACCAGGGCCGCCAGGTCCAGCTCCGAGGCGCGAAGGCCCATCCGGCCTGCTTCCAGCCTGGCCACATCCAGGAGGTCGTTCACATGGCCCAGGAGCACCTGGGCGTTCCGGGACATCCGCTCCAGGTCCGCCCGGAGGCCGGCCTCCAGGGCCGGATCCGCCAGCCGCTGGGACAGGGGCCCAAGAATCAGCGTGAGCGGCGTGCGGAGCTCATGGCTGACATTGGCGAAGAACTGGGTCTTCAGCTCGTCCAGCTCCCGGGCCTTGTCGTAGAGCCGGGACAGTTCCTCGTTGGCGATCTTGAGGCGGGCGCTCGTCTCCGCGGACTCGCGGGCTCGCGCCACGACCTCGGCCTTCATCTGGACATCCCGTTCGCGAAGGGCCTCGTTCTGGCGCCCCTGCTGAGCCTCCTGCTGCTGCAGGCGGATGAAGTCCGTGACATCCTCCACCCGGTGGATGATCCACGCCAGCCCGCCATCCGGCCCCTTCACAGGCACGTTGAGGGGGCTCCAGAAGCGCGCCTCGAAACCGCCGCCCTCCTCGGGGGGCTTGCGGATGTCGTATTTCTGGATCGGCATCGCGTCCGGCGCACCGGTCTGGAGCACCCGATGGAGCGAGGCCCGCAGGTTCCGGACCCCTTCCGTGCCCGGGTCATCGGGATTGTCGGGGAAGAGCTCGAAGAGCCCCCGACCCAGGACCGCGTTGCGGCAGGTCATGGTGGCCGAGGCATAGGCATCGCTCACGGCAACGACGCGCAGCTGGGGATCCAGAACCAGGAACAACCCCGGCGCGGCCTCGAACAGGGTCCGGAAATCGGGTTCAGACCCGGCTCCCGTCCCCGATCCGGGGGCACGCCCTGAGCTCATCGGGTAGACCGCCGTCCTGTGCTGGCCCCTGGCGGTGCCCCGGCCATCGGGCGCTGCAGCACGACATGCGGCATCGTGACAGGCGAGGCATCAGCCATGGCGGCTCCTGGAGGAGCCGACGGATCAGAGAATCCACTCTTGCGGATGGCCCCATCCATCGGCGGGCAGGTAGACCTTATCGGGCACCCTCCCCCTGGGCATGAGCCACGGCATCGAATGACGGGAGGCGGGATAGTCAAAAAACAACATGCAAGATTAAATTTGATGAACTCACTAGTGTCCGGTTAAAAATCAAATAATGGCAACTGTTTAGGGAAGTGGTCATCGTGAATCCGGATTCCCTCCTTCGCAAAGGCGCGGCGGAGCTCGATTTTCTCGAAAACGGACACCGACAGGATCTGTAGCAACTGGTAGAGCGAGGCGTCGAGGTGCAGTTCCTTCTTCACGATGGCAATCAGGGCGTAGGTGGCCACGGCGATCCAGATCTGGGTCTTCACGGCG
>DAIDKC010000099.1 GCA_027451045.1 Holophagaceae bacterium
GCGCACGGCCTCGGCCAGGGGCCCCAGGTCGGGATCCAGGCCCAGCACCTCGTCCACGAGGGCGAGATGCCGCTCCTCGCCCAGGAGCGACTGGTGGTCGTGCTGGCTCGTGAGGCGCATCCAGAGGCGGCCCGCCTCCCGCAGGTCAGCCAGGGAGCTGCCGGCCCCGTTGATCCACGCGCGGCTGCGACCCGGCCCCACCTCCCTGCGGAGCACCACGGGCTGCTCTTCGGGCAGGCCGCGCTCTGCGAGGAAGGCCCGCCAGGCCTCGAAGCGGCCCTCCACCACGGCCTCCACCACGGCCCGGTCGGCGCCGCGGCGCACCAGTTCCCCGTCGCCCCGGGCCCCCACCAGGAGGGCGAGGGCATCCACCAGGAGCGACTTGCCTGCGCCCGTCTCACCTGTGAGCACGGTGAATCCCGGCCCCCACTCCAGGGACAGATCCTCCACCAGCGCCAGGTTCTGGATCCTCAGGGACGCAAGCATCGGATCAGTCTAGCGGGGAGCGCGCCTCCCCCGGATGGGGCGCTTCACCCTTGGGCCGGCCCCAATGCCCCGAAGAAGCGGCGGTAGGTCACGAGGTAGCCCACCTGGAAGGCGGCGGCGGCGAGGAAGGGCATGGTGAGCCAGCCATGGTGCAGCATCAGGCCTGCGATGGCGGGCCCGAGGGCGCGGGGGACCTGGATGGACACGTTGTTGACCGTGGCCGCGAGGCCCTGCCGGTGGGGGCGGGTCAGCCCCATGGTGAGCGCCTGGCGCACCCCGACCGTGCCCTGGTTGAACGCCGCCCGCACCGCCCACAGGCCCGCGGCCAGGCCGAACACCGGCATGAAGGGGGTGGCGAGCATGAGGGCCAGGCCGATCCCGCGCATCGCCACCACGGTGCCGACCACCCCCAGGCGAGGCACGAGGCGCTGGGCGGCCTGCGACCCGAGCGCCGCCAGGAGGAAGCTTGCGGCCAGGGCCGGACCGATGGTGGCCGGGCCGTGGCCGTAGCGGCGCATGAACCAGTAGGCCATCAGCGGCGCCACGAGTCCGATGCCGAAGCCGTTGAGGGTGTTGGCGAAGGCCAGCCGGGCGAGGAGGTGGTTCTCGGCGCGGCGCGTGTCGGAGGCACCCCGGGCCTCCCGGTCCGCCGGGCGGTCCGGCCCCGCCCCGCCTCGCGGGCGGGGAGGGGCGGAGCCGACGTCCGGCGCCTTCCATACCAGGGCCAGGCCGACGAGCGAGCCGAGCAGGGGCAGCGCGAAGAGGGGGCGGAACGCGAGGGCCCCCGGCAGCAGGCCCGCCCAGGCCGCCGGCAGGCCCGCGATCAGGGCGCCCGCGGCCATCCCCGTGAAGCCCAGGGTGGAGTTGAGGCTGAACACGCGGGGCCGCTCCCCGGCATCCAGCCCCTGGGCGAGCCAGGCCTGCTCCAGGGGGCCGAAGGGCCCGGCGGCCCCGTTGGCGCCCCGGCCGAAACCGCCCAGCACGGCCCCCAGGACCAGCACCCAGGGGCGGCTGCTGGCCAGCGCCAGGAGGGCCGAGACGACCAGCACGCCCTCGTAGGCCAGGAGGAAGCCCTTGCGGCCCAGACGGTCGCTGGCCGGTCCCACCAGCAGGGTGAGGGCCACCCCGAACAGCAGGCCGGCCGAGAGCACCGCGCCGATGCCCGCGGCGCTCCATCCAAGGGCGTGCAGGTAGAGCGTGAAGCCCACCACCAGGGCCCCCTGGCCGACGCTCCGGGCCAGCCGGGCGCCCATGACCAGTCTGACCGCCGGAGGCCAGGGCCGGGGTACGGCAGGCCCCCGGCCCCCCGGGGGGGCCGCAGGACCCGGGGGATCCCCCGCGTTCATGTCAGGTGGCATGGCATCCTTCGGCGCCCAGGTGCGGGGCCTCGCCCAGCCGGATCAGGGCTTGGCGGGCGCCGCCTCCTTCGGGAACTTGGCCAGCAGGTCCTTCACGAAGGACTTGTTCAGGGTGTAGGTCAGCATCTTCAGCTTCACGTAGTCGCCGCGGTAGTAGAGGTAGCCGTGGGGCTGGGCCTGCCGGGCGGCCCGGGCCGAATCCTTGATGAGGAACCAGTCCGCGCCCCCGATCCGGGTGTAGCCCACCACGTGGATGCCATGGTCGTCCGTGGTGGTGTGGTCGGCGATCCGGAACTCCCGAGCATCCTGGTTGATGTACGCGTCCGGGATGTCGAAGGTGGGGATGGCGGCGATCTTCTCGAAGCCGTTGTACCCGGGCTCGGAGACGTCCCCCCCGATGGCCGCGGTGGAACCGGCCTTCACCGCCTTCACCAGGGTGTCGTACCAGACATCCAGGGGCAGGTTGTAGTACTCCCGGTCATGCCACCAGTTGTCGCGGGCCTGGTACTCGCCGCGGGTCCAGAAGGGCAGGGACTCGGTGGAGATGAAGGAGACGTAGTCGTCCATGTCCAGCTTCAGGACGTCGTGCAGGAAGGCCTTGGGGGTGTAGGTCCGGCCGTGCCAGCGGGCCTCCTTGGGGGGGACGCCCATCACCTTGTCCATGATGAGGGACAGGGTTGCGAGGATCTGGGGCTCATTCCAGTAGTTGTGGGCCTTGCAGTAGCCGAGGTAGTCGCGCATCTCCTTGACCATCCGGCTGTGGTCGAAGCGCCCGTCCGCCAAACAGGTGCCGGGGTAGTCCTCCTCGGGCACGATGCCGTACTCCTTCCACACCCTGGGAATGGCCTCCGCCTCGGAGCCCTCGTCGAAGACCGAGTTCCCGCGAGTCTCGATGTAGCGCTTGGCCTTGTCGAGGTACTCGTGGTACGCCGTCCACATCTCGGAGAGCTTGATCTTCTGCCCCGTGAGCCGGTACACCTCGGACTCGTAGTAGGACGTGGCCGAGAAGTCCCAGCAGGTGCCCGTGAGGTACTGGGCGACGGGGGGGAAGTGCCAGGCCTGGTACTTGAAGGCCGCGGGCGAGGCGGGCTTCACGATGCCGCTCATGTCGTAGCGGAGCACCTTCCGGGCCTCCCGCTCCTGCTTCCTGCGGGCCGCCTGCTGGGCGTCAATCTCCCGGGTCCGGGCGGCCTCATCCGCCTCGCGCTTGCGGTCTGCGGTCTCCATCTCCTTCAGCACCGGATCCTCCACCCGGGGCACGTACTGGGCGTGGTCCAGCTTCGGGGGAGGCGCCTGGGCCCCGGCGGGGAGGCCGGGCGCGGCGAGCACCAGCGCGGCCATCAGGATGGGTAGGGAACGCATGGCAGCCTCCAACAGGAGAAGATCCGGGGCCATGGGGCCGACAGGATGCCTCGGCATTGTAGGGCACACGCTGCGGCCCCTTCCGCCGCCCCCGGGGGATGCCACCGGCGCATTCCCGCTCCTGGTGGGGCTGTCTCATGAAAAAGCCTTCTCGATGGACCTGTTCCCATGGGAATCATCCAGGCTTACGCAAGATCCCGGTCCTCCTGGCGGGGACACCAGGCCCCGCGAGGGGGCCTTCCCCCCGTCATACTGGTCCGGGAGGAGCCCATGCAGTACCGGAAGCCCTGCGGCAGCGTCCTGGAGGCCATCGGCAACACGCCGCTGGTGCGGCTCCGCCGCGTCGTCGCGGACCTTCCGGCGGAGATCTTCGCCAAGCTGGAGTTCATGAATCCCGGCGGCAGCAGCAAGGATCGCATCGCGAAGTACATGATCGAGGCGGCCGAGCGGGATGGCCGACTGAAGCCCGGCGGCACGATCATCGAGAACTCCTCGGGGAACACGGCCATGGGCCTGGCACTCCTGGCGATCCAGAAGGGCTACCACCTCAAGGTCGTGGTGCGGGACACCATCTCGAAGGAGAAGCTGAACCAGCTGCTGGCCCTGGGCGCCGAGGTGGTGATGGCGGACACGAGCCTGCCACCCGAGCACCCCGACAGCTACAACCACCTCGCCGTGAAGCTGGCGAGGGAGACGCCCGGCTGCTACTTCCCGGACCAGCACGGCAACCGCGAGAACAACGCCGCCCACTACCACGGCACGGGCCCCGAGGTCTGGGAGCAGATGGAGGGCCGCATTGATTTCTTCGTGGCCGGCGCAGGCACCGGCGGCACCATCGGCGGCACGGGGCGCTACCTCAAGGAGAAGGATCCGCGGATCAAGGTGATCGCCGTGGATCCCGTGGGCTCCGTCTTCTCGCCGCACTTCCGGGGCGAGACGGATCTCCAGGCCGGCCCCTACAAGATCGAGGGCCTGGGCGACGAGTTCCTCATCCCCACCATGGAGTTCGACGTGGTGGACGACATGCTCCAGGTGACGGACCGCCAGGCCTTCCACCATGCCCGGCGGCTGGTGCGGGAGGAGGGCATCCTGGGCGGCGGCTCCAGCGGCGCGGCGCTCTGGGCCGTGCGCCAGGTGGCAAAGCGCCTGCCGCTCCGGGAGACGCCGTACCGCATCGTGACGGTCTTCCCCGACGGCGCGGGCCGCTACCTCAGCAGCGTCTTCAACGACGCGTGGATGGACGCCCAGGGTCTGCTGGAAGCGGATTCGGACGAGGCGTGACCATGTTCCAGGGCACCTACGTCGAGGCCATCCGCCAGGCGCTCCACGACGCGATGGAGGCCGACCCCCGCGTATGCTGCCTGGGCGAGGACATCGGCACCTACGGCGGCGCCTTCCGGGCCACGGAGGGACTGCTGGATCGCTTCGGCGCCGACCGCGTGATTGACACGCCCATCTCCGAGCAGGCCATCGCGGGCTCGGCCATAGGCCTGGCGCTCATGGGCCAGCGGGCGGTGGCGGAGTTCCAGTTCATGGACTTCGCGCTGCTCGCGTCCGACCTCATGGTGAACTTCGCCGCCAAGGCCCACTGGCGCTGGGGTGCGGCCGTGCCCGTGGTGTTCCGGGGTCCGGCGGGCGCCGGCAACGGCGGCGGGCCCTTCCACAGCCAGAATCCCGAAGGGCATTTTCTCGGCAGCCCCGGCCTGAAGGTGGTCGCGCCGGGCACGGTGCGGGATGCCTACGCCCTCCTGAGGGCCGCCATCGAGGACCCCGATCCCGTGCTCTTCCTGGAGCACAAGCACCTCTACCGCCGGCTGAAGGACGCCTGGGAGGAAGCGCCCACCGCCCGCCTCGGCGAGGCCGCGTTGCGCAAGGACGGCGCACGCGCCGCCATCTTCACCTACGGCGCGGCCCAGCATGTGGCGTTGGAGGCCCTGGCCAACCTCGACGTGGCGGTGCTGGATCTGCGCACCCTCTGGCCCCTGGACGACGGGGCCATCGAGGCCCTGGCGAAACGCACCCACCGGGTGCTGGTGCTCACGGAGGCCAGCCGGACCTATGGCCCCGGCGCCGAGCTGGCGGCGCGCATCCAGGAGACCTGCTTCCCCTGGCTGGATGCGCCGGTGATGCGTCTCGGCGGCGCCGACACGCCCATCCCCGCCAGCCCGCCCCTGGAAGCCGCGTGGCTGCCCGGCCCTGCCGCCCTCCGCACGGCAGTCGAACAGCTGCTGGCCTGGTGATGGCGCGGGTCTTCCGACGCATGCTCCTGGGCCTGGGGGTCAGCCTGTCCCTCCTGGGCCGGACGCCCCCTCCCTGGGAGGCGGCGCGCCTCCAGGCCGTCGCCCAGGCCCGCAACGGCCATGTGGCGGCTGGGATTGCGGCTCTGGAGGGCCTCCACCAGCGCCACCCCGGGGATCCCCTGGTCACCGGCGACCTGGTGGTGCTTCTTCGCCTCGCGGGACGGAACCGGGACATCGCCACGCTCACGTCCAACCTCCCATCGGGGGCCCTCCCGGACTACGCCCTGCTCGATTGGGCGCGGGCCCTGCGGGACGAGCACCAGTACGCCCGGGCCGCCCGGGGGCTCGAAGGTCGGTGGCAAGCCCTGGGCCTTCCGGGGAGGATTCTCGATGCCATGCTCCTCCTGGAGGCGGGTCACCCGACCGAGGCCGCCGTCCGCCTGCCCTCGCCCCGGGCGCCGGGCCTGCGGCCGGTGGATCTGGCAGACATGGCCTACGTCGAGCGCCGCCTCGGCCATCCCGCCCGGGCCCTGGCCATCTGCCAGGACGCCCTCGCCTCGGCACCCGCCGATCCCCATGCCCTGCGGGAAGAGGTCTTCGCCCTGTCGGATCTGGGAGCCAAGGGCTTGGCGCTGGAGGTGGCCCGCGCCCATCCCGGGCTGGTGGACGCGGCCTCCCAGCAGAACCTGTCGGCCGAGGCGGCGGCTTCCGGGGTCCGGATCGCCCTCCAGGAACGGGGGAGGCTGGAGGATGCCCGCCGGTTCGACCTGCGGCAGCAGCCCCTGCTCCAGGCGCTGGCCCACCTGAGGGCCCATCTCGGGACCTTCCCCGCCGGGAGTCCCCAGGCGCTCCGGACCCGCTACGACGAAATCTTCACCCTGCGCAGCCTGGGCAGGATGGCCGAAGCCGTCGCGGCCTACGAAGCCCTCCCCCAGCATCCCCGCCAGGCCTGCCCCGCCGTCCTCCGGACGATCCCCTTCTATGTGCGCCACGCCGCGGCAGACGCCTACGCGGAGCTCCACCACCCCCGGCAGGCCCTCGCCCTGTACGAGGCGCTGCTGAAGGAGGACCCCCAGGCGGGCCTCGACCTCTCCGTCTCGTGCTACTACGCCCTGCTGGACGACGAGGCCTACGGGAAGGCCCACCGGCTGCTGCTGCGCCTGCACCGAACCGTCCCCGCCTGGCGTGCGACCACGCCGCCCAGCTGGAACCCGGATCGCACGCAGGTGGAATTCCTCTGGGCCATGGACGCGGCCTACAACCGGCGGGGGACCGTGGGACTGGCCCGCATGCGCGCCCTGGTGGCGCGGGCGCCCGGGAACGGTGGCCTCCTGGATGCCCTCGCCACCCTCGAGCGCTGGCAGGGCTGGCCGGAGCATGCCCGGAAGACCACCCGGCTCGCGGAAGCCTATGCGCCAGGGACCAAGGACACGCGCATCAACGAGGCCGAGGACAGCCGCGACCTGGAGGATTTCCGAAGCTGGGGCCGGCAGATCCAGGCCCTGGCCCGGGACTTCCCCGAGGATTCCGGGGTCCAGCGCAGCCTGGAGCAGTGGCAGGACCGCCGCCGCTGCACCCTCGCCTCGGAAGCGGAAACGGGCGACAGCCGGGGCCAATCCGCCGGGGGAAGCCCGGTCACCGGCACCCGGGACCAGGACTGGCACACCCGGCTGGCAGGTCCCTGGTCGGAGGCGGGCTGGCGGCCATTCCTGGACCAGCACCTAGCCTGGTCCCTGTTCCCGGAGGGGGGGCGGAGCTACAACCGCCTCGGGCTGGGAACCGAGTGGCGGGGAGGCCGTCGCCACGCCTGGGCCCTCGTCTCCCAGGACCAGCTCACGGGACGGCACACCGGCGTCTCCGGAGGATGGTCCCAGTGGCTCGGCGACCCGTGGCAGATCGTGGCCCAGGGGAGCACCTACTCCCTGGACACCCCCCTCCGGGCCAAGGCCGCGGACATCTCGGGACGCGCTCTTTCCGCCTCCCTTCTCTGGCGTCCGGACGGTTCCCGGAGCGCCCGGCTGGGGGCCGGCCTGCTGGCCCTCAGCGACGGCAATCGGCGCCTGGACCTGTCCACCGGCATGACCCAGCGTCTCCAGGCCAGCGCCCACCATCTCACCACGGGGGGGATGGCGATCTCCTACGAGCACAACACCCGCCCCGGAGGTCCCTATTTCAATCCCCTCCACAGCGCCAGCGCCATGTTGCGCGTGGAGCATGCCTGGACCACCTGGCGCCGCTTCGACCGCTCCTTCACCCAGGATTTCCGGATCAGCGTGGGGTACGCTTGGCAGGCGGGATTCGCGACCCGCCCCGTCTCAGACCTGTTCTACGGGCACACCTGGGCCTTGACCCGCACCTGGAGCCTCCACTACGGCGTGGGCTGGAGCAGCAACGTCTACGACGGCGGACGCGAGCACCGGCTGCGGGGAACCATCGGCTTTGGAGGGACCTTCTGATGGACCGGAGAACCTTCCTCAAGGCCACCGTGGCCACGGGTGCCACGGTGCTGATGGGGGCCGACGGCAGCCTCCGGAAGCCGGGCGTACCCTGGACCGTCCAGATTCCGCCGGGCGAGTTCGTGGCCCTCTGCATGCATGACGTCCGGGAGGACGTCACGCCCAAGGACCGAGATCCCTATGCCATCAGCACCCGGAGGCTGGCGGCGTTCTTCGACTGGATGCGGCACAACGGCTGGCACCCGGTCTCCCTGGCCCAGGTTCTCCAGGCCCGGGCGGACGGCGGGGCACTTCCTGCCAACGCGGTCCTGCTCACCTGGGATGACGGCCTGGCCAGCGCCTACACCGAAGTCTTCCCCCTGCTGAAGGCCTTCGGCTACCCCGGGCTGTTCGCCCTGGAAACAGGATGGCTCACCCGGGTGGCCAAGGGCCTCGCCTCCGGCTACCAGGACGAGGGGACGGCCCAGGCCAAGGCCGACACCGTCCGCTACGATGGCCGGGCCCGGGGGGCCGACGGATTCCTGTCGTGGGCGCAGGCCCGGGACATGCTCGCCTCGGGCCTGGCGACCTTCGCCAGCCATACCGACGATCTGCACCACGGCCTCCTGGCCAATCCCCAGGGCAATGTGGAACCCGCCGCCCTCAACCGGGAGTACTTCCCCAATCCCGGCCGCTACGAGACGGAACCGGAATACACCAGGCGGATTTCGTCGGACCTCGCGCGGAGCGCGGCCATGATCCAGAAGGAACTGGGTGTACGCCCCCTGGCGGTGGTGTGGCCCTACGGCGCCGTGAACCCCGAGATGACCGCCCTGGCCCGCCAGACCGGCTACCAGGCCTCCTTCAGCCTCGCGGACTGGCGGCTGAATCCGGCGACCCGCCAGGAAACCTATGGCCGCCTCCTGGTCATGGGGGACCCGGGTCCCGTGGCCATCGAGGCCCAGGTGGGCCGATCCATCCGCAGCGAACTCGGCCTCGAACGGGCGGTCCAGGTGGATATGGACTACCTCTACGATGCCTCCCCCGCCCGGGTGAACGACAACCTCGGGCACCTCCTGGACCGCATCCAGGCCCTCCAGGTCCGGACGGTGTACCTCCAGGCCTTCGCAGATCCCAAGGGGACGGGCGCCATCCGGCAGGTCTACTTCCCGAACCCCGTGCTGCCCATGCGGGCGGATCTCTTCAACCGGGTGGCCTGGCAGCTGAGGACCCGCGCCAACGTCCGGGTGTTCGCATGGATGCCCCTCCTGGCGTTCCAGCTCCCGGACAAGGCCCTCCAGGCCCGCCTGGCCGTCAAGGTCCAGGCGCCCGGCGGAGGCATTGCCCCCTCCCGCGAGACCTATCCGCGCCTCAGCCCCTTCCTGCCCCAGAGCCTGGAGCGGGTGGGCGACCTCTACGCCGCCCTGGCCCGGAACCAGCCCGATATCCAGGGCGTTTTGATCCATGACGACGCCACCCTCGGGGCGGACGAGGACGCGACAGCCCTCGCACCCGAAGCCCGCTGGCCCGGGACCTCGAAGCCCCTGGGCGGAATGACGCTGTCACCCCGGCAGAAGACCGAAGCCCTGATTGCCTTCGGGCAGGCCGTCACCGACCGGATGCGGCCCTTCCTCAACCTGAACCGGCGTTTCGAGTGCGTGCGCAATCTCTACGCGCGGGTCGTCCTGGATCCGGCCGCGGAGGGACGTTTCGCCCAGGCCCTGGGGCCCTTCCTGGCGAGCTACCACCGGGTCGTCCTCATGGCCATGCCCTACCTGGACGGGACGGGAGAAGACCCCGACACCTGGCTTGAGCGGCTCGTCCGCACCGTCGCCCGAACGCCCGGGGCCCTGGAGAAGGTGGTGTTCGAACTCCAGACCCGGGACTGGCGGACGGGGACCTGGATCCCGGGCGCTACCCTGGAGCGATGGATGAAGCGGGTCGTGGAAGGAGGCGGTGCCAGCCTAGCCTACTACCCGGACGACTTCCTCGGTGACCACCCCCCCTTTTCTGCGGCCTTCGCGGGCATGAGCCTCCGCAGGGATCCCGCCGCATCGGCAAAACATTGATGGCGTCGGGCAGTTTGGCCATCCACCCGGCCTTTCGCGAGGCGCTTTATGGCTATGCCTTCTACTACCCGCTGTTCATGGCCTGGCTCTGGATCATCGGAGGGCTCTGGTACTTCGCCCGCTGGGAGAACAGCCACCGCGACGGACCCGAACACCCTCCCGAGGGGCCACCCCAGCCACCCGCGAGCATCCTGATCCCCTGTCACAACGAAGCGGAGAACATCCGGGACACCCTGGCCTACGCCCTGGCCACGGAATACCCCGCGTTCGAGATCGTGGCCATCAACGACGGATCCAGCGACCGCACTGGCGCCATCCTGGACGAGGTGGCCCAGGGGGAGGCCCGGCTTCGGGTGGTGCATCTCCTCTCCAACCAGGGCAAGGCCATGGCCCTCCGCGCTGGCGCCCTGGCAGCCCGGCACGAATTCCTCATCTGCATTGACGGGGATGCCCTCCTCCACCCCACCGCCGTCGCATGGCTGATGTCGCACCTCGCCTCGGGCCGCCGGGTGGGGGCGGTGACGGGCAATCCCAGGATCCTCAACCGCTCCACGCTGCTCGGGAAGCTCCAGGTGGGCGAGTTCTCCTCCATCATCGGCCTGATGAAGCGGGCCCAGCGGATCTACGGGCGGATCTTCACCGTGTCGGGCGTCATCGCCGGTTTTCGTCGCACCGCCCTCCATCGCGTCGGCTACTGGGCCGAAGACATGGTCACCGAGGACATTGACATCTCCTGGCGTCTCCAGATGGACCACTGGGATATCCGGTTCGAGCCCGACGCACTCTGCTACATCTACATGCCCGAGACCTTCAAGGGGCTCTGGAAGCAGCGTCTCCGGTGGGCCCAGGGCGGGGTGGAGGTGCTCCGGAGGCACGGGAGCCACCTCCTGAAGTGGCGCCAGCGTCGCTTCTGGGGGGTGGCCCTTGAATACCTCGCCTCGGTGCTGTGGGCCTTCTCCATGCTGGCCTTGATCCTCATCTACTTCACCGGCCTCGTGGTGCCCCTGCCTCCCGCCTGGCGGATCGCAAGCCTCCTGCCCCAGTGGAACGGCATCGTGCTTGGGCTCACGGCCCTGGTCCAATTCGCCGTGAGCCTCTTCATGGACCACCGCTACGAGCCTGGGCGGCGCTTCCTCCGCAACTACTTCTGGATCATCTGGTACCCCCTGGCGTTCTGGCTGGTGTCCTTCCTCACCACGCTGGCGGCCGTACCCAAGACCCTCTTCTCCAGGAAGCCCCGCCGTGCCCGGTGGACCAGCCCCGACCGCGGCATCCGACCTGTCGAGGGAGAGCCGGAATGAACCCTCCGGCCCCGCGGCCCAGGATCCCGGAAGTCATCCTCCACCCCGAACTGGTGCCTCCGGGCCGGAAGGGGCTGATGGTCTTCCTGGGAAGCCTGGGATGGGCCATCTGGTTCCACCTCATGCTTCCCCTGCTGGCCCTCCTGGCCTGGAGCTTCGGCATCCGACAGTTCAGGCTGTTCGTGTTGTCGGATGTGGCGCGGACCTTCCACACCCTCCTGGTCTACGCCCTGGTGGTGGCGGCCAGCGGCGCCACCTTCATCCTGTGGTCGCTCTACAACTGGCTGAGGTTCCGCCACCGGGACCGGCGGGGCAGCGCCGCCCAGGCCACGCCGGGCGACCTGGCCCGGGCCTTCCAACTGGCGGAGGCGGAGGTCCGCCGGGCCCAGGCATGGAAGACCCTCGAAGTGGATTTCGACGAGCAGGGACACATCGTGGCACTGGCAGCCCATGCCCCGCGATCCGATTCCGCGCCTTGACCCCTGCCCGGCGTGCCCCCATCCTGGAGGCCTCGATCTTTGGCAGTCCTAGAACGTTATCCAGAAAGGTGGAGGGAAAGGCCCTGTGAAACCTTGGCAACCTGCGCATGCAAGGTGCCAATTCCTGCCCCCGGTGCGTCCGGGGGGAAGATACCGAGTCCGCGCGGACTGACCCGAGACCTCCTGGATGCCGATCCGAGGATTGCCCTTCCCGGCGAGCCCATGTCCGATCCCAGCTTCCAGCAGGCCCTCGCGGCCGGCACCTGCTTCCTCTTCGACGGCAGCACGCCCTCGGCCCTCTACGACCGCGGCGTCTTCATCAACCGCAGCTTCGACGAGGCCAACCTCCAGTCGCCGGACCTGGTGCGGGGCATCCATGCCGAGTTCCTCGCCGCCGGGGCCCAGGTGCTCACCACCAACACCTGGGGGGCCAACCGCCTGAAGCTGGCCGCCTACGGCCTGGAGGGCAAGCTGGAGGCCATCAACCGGGCGGGAGTCGAACTGGCCCGGGCCGCCCTGGCCCAGCAGGGCACCGCGGGCTGGGTCGCGGGCTGCCTCGGTCCCCTCGGCGTACGCATCGAACCCTGGGGGCCCACCTCCTTCGAGGAGGCCCGCGGCCATTTCCGGGAGCAGGCGGAGGTCCTGGCGAAAGCCGGCGCCGACCTCGTGGTGCTGGAATCCTTCGAGGACCTCAACGAGATCCACCAGGCCCTCCTCGCCGTGAAGGACGCGGCGGACCTGCCGGTGGTGGCGATGATGAGCACCGACGAGGAGGGCCGCGCCCTCTACGGCACCGAACCCGAATGGTTCATCCGCAAGCTGGACGAGTGGGACGCCGACATGGTGGGCACCAACGGCGGCAACGGCCCGGCGCCCCTGCTGCGCCTGCTGGAGCGGTTCCGCACGGCCACGGAGAAGCCCCTCATCCTCCAGCCCAACCCGGGCCTGCCCCGGATGGTGGACGGCCGCCTGCTCTACATGGCCAGCCCCGAGTACCTCGGCGAGTTCGCCCGCAAGGCCCTGGCCGCCGGGGCGCGTGCCGTCGGCGGTTGCAGCGGCACCACCCCGGCCCACATCCGCGCCATGCGGGGCGCCTTCCGGCAGGCCCGCGCCTTCGTGCAGCCGACCCCGAGCGGGTCCCCCGTCATCCAGGCGACGCCCCAGCCCGAGGTGCCCTTCGCCTTCCGCAGCCGCTTCAGCATGAAGCTGGCCCAGGGCGAGTTCACCCACACCGTCGAACTGGTGCCCCCCAAGGGCATGGAATCCGACAAGCTGCTGGCCAAGACCCGCCAGTGTCGGGCCCTGGGCGTGGACGCCATCAACGTGCCCGACGGGCCCCGCGCCATGGCCCGGATGTCGGCCCTGGCCACCGCCCTTCTCATCGAGCAGCAGGTGGGCGTGGAGACCATCCTCCACTACGCCTGCCGGGACCGGAACCTCCTCGGGATGCAGAGCGACCTGCTGGGAGCGGCGGGTCTCGGCCTGCGGAACCTCCTGGCGGTCACGGGCGATCCCCCGAAGCTGGGACCCTACCCCCAGGCCACCGCCGTCTTCGACGTGGACGCCATCGGCCTGGTGAACATGCTCAAGCGGCTGAACACGGGCCTCGACCTGGGCGGCACCGGCATCGGCGCTCCCACCCGCTTCAGCATCGGCGTGGGCGCCAACCCCGTGGCGCCGGACCTGGAACGGGAGCGCCACCGCTTCCGCCTCAAGGTGGAGGCAGGAGCCCAGTGGGCCATCACCCAGCCCGTCTTCGATGCGGACAGCCTCTTCCGATTCCTGGACTTCGCGCAGGCACTGGACCTCCGCATCCCCGTCATCGCCGGCATCTGGCCCCTGAAGAGCCTCCGGAACGCCGAGTTCATGGCCAACGAAGTGCCCGGCGTGGTACTGCCCAAGGCCCTGCTCGCCCGCATGGCGGGCCGTGCCACCGCCGAGGACCAGCTCAAGGAGGGCCTCGACATCGCCCAGGAGATCATCGAAGCCATCCGCCCCCGCATCCAGGGCCTCCAGCTTTCCGCCCCCTTCGGCCAGGTCGAGCTTGTGGCGCCGTTGCTGCCCAAACGGGAGACCTCATGAGCGTGAAAATCCACTTCCTCCTGGAGGATCTCCTGGTGGAGGCGCCGGAAGGGACGCCGCTGCAGCGCATCGCGGATGCCGCCGGGGCGGACCTCACCTTCGGCTGCCGCACGGGCAGCTGCGGCACCTGCCGGGTGCGGATCGCGGAAGGGGCCGCGAACTGCCCGGCGCCGGGCCCCGAGGAGCGGGACTTCCTGGCGGGCCTGGGCGCCCCGCCCGACCAGCGCCTCGCGTGCCAGGTGGTGGTCCATGGGGACGTGGCCATCGAGTACCTGGGGCTGTGAGATGACCGCACTGGCCGACCTGTTCCGCGAGAAGGTGCTGCTGCTGGACGGCGGCATGGGCACCCAGATCTTCCTCCGGAAGCCCACCGTGGAGGACTACGGCGGATTCGCTTTCGAGGGCTGCGTGGATCTGCTCACGGAGCGGCGTCCTCAGTGGATCCGGGAGATCCACGAGGCCTACTTCCGGGCCGGGGCCGACGCGGTGGAAACCAACACCTTCGGCGCGAACCCGCTGGTGCTGTCCGAATTCGGCCTCGCGGACCGGGCCCGCCGCCTCAACGTGCAGGCCGCTTCGCTCGCGAAGGAGGTGGCCCGCAGCTTCGACCGGCCCCGCTTCGTGATGGGCTCCGTGGGCCCCGGCACCAAGCTGATCTCCCTCGGCCACGTGGGCTACGCCGAGCTGCTGGCCTCGTACCGCGTGCAGATGGACGGCCTCCTGGAAGGCGGCGTGGACGGCATCCTCATCGAGACCTGCCAGGACCTGGGCCAGATCAAGGTGGCCGTGCGCGCCGCCAGGGAGGCCATGGCTGCGGCCAAGCGGAAGGTGCCCCTCTGGGTGCAGGCCACCGTGGAAACCACGGGCACGCTGCTGGTGGGCTCGGAGATCGGCGCGGTGCTCGCCAGCGTGGAGCCCCTGGGTCTCGATGTGCTGGGCCTCAACTGCGCCACGGGCCCCGACGAGATGCACGCGCACCTCCAGACGCTGGCGGAGGCCAGTCCCTTCGCGATCTCCTGCCTGCCCAACGCGGGGCTCCCGGTGAACCTGGACGGCCAGGTGGCCTACCCCCTGGGCCCGGAGATTTTCGCTGGCAAGGTGCTGCACGCGGCCTCGGAATTCGGACTGGCCGTGGTGGGCGGGTGCTGCGGCACCACGCCCGACCACATCCGGGCCCTGGCCCCGGGGGTGGAGCGGCTCTCACCGCCGCGGCGATCCCCGAAGCTGGAGCGCAGCGCGGCCAGCCTCTACCAGGCTGTGACGCTGCGCCAGGAGCCCGCGCCACTCATCGTCGGCGAACGCACCAACGCGAACGGGTCGAAGGCCTTCCGGGAACGCCTGGCGGCGGAGGACTGGGACGGCCTCGTGGCCATTGCCCGGGAGCAGCAGCGGGAAGGCGCCCACCTGCTGGACCTCTGCGTGGCCTACGTGGGCCGCGACGAGGTGCGGGACATGGACGAGCTGCTGGGCCGCCTCGTCACCCAGGTCTCCCTGCCCCTCATGATTGACAGCACCGAGGTGCCGGTGATCGAGCGGGCCCTCCAGCGGGCACCCGGCAAGGGCGTGGTGAACTCCATCAACCTCGAGGACGGCGAGGCGAAGGCCCGGCGCATCCTGGAGCTCTGCCGCACCTACGGCGCCGCCGTGGTGGCCCTCACCATTGACGAGCGAGGGATGGCCAAGACGCGGGAGGAGAAGCTGGCCGTGGCGCGGCGCCTCCACGCCCTGGCGGTGGGGGAATACGGCCTCGACCCCGGCGACCTCATCCTCGATCCCCTCACCTTCACCCTGGGCAGCGGCGAGGAGGGCTTCCGGGGCTCGGCGGTGGAGACCCTGGAGGCCATCCGCCTCATCAAGGCCGAGCTTCCGGGGGTTCGCACGCTCCTCGGCGTGAGCAACGTGAGCTTCGGCCTGAACCCCTCCGCCCGCCACGTCCTGAATGCCCTCATGCTCTACCACGCCGTGCGCCACGGGCTGGACCTGGCCATCTTCAACGCCTCCAAGGTGATTCCCGTGGCAAAGATCGACCCCGACGAGCGCCGCCTCGTCGAGGACCTGATCTTCGACCGACGGCGGGAGGGCTACGACCCCCTCAAGGAGGTGCTGGCGCGGTTCAGCGACCGGAAGGCCGCGCGTGCCGAGGACCGCCGCGCCGACCTGCCGGTGCTGGGGCGCCTCCATCGCGACATCCTCGACGGCGAGAAGCAGGCCATCCTGGCGGACGTGGACGAGGCCCTGCGCGACCACGATCCCCTGAAGCTCATCAACGAGGTGCTGCTGGGCGCGATGAAGACGGTGGGCGACCGCTTCGGCGCGGGCGAGATGCAGCTGCCCTTCGTGCTGGAGAGCGCCGAGGCCATGAAGGCCGCCATCCGCCGCATCGAGCCGAGCCTGCCCAAGGAGGCGGACTACCAGAAGGGCCGACTCCTCCTGGCCACGGTGAAGGGCGATGTCCACGACATCGGCAAGAACCTGGTGGACATCATCCTCAGCAACAACGGCTTCGAGGTACGGAACCTGGGCATCAAGCAGCCGATCGAGGCCATCCTCAAGGCCCTGGCCGGGTGGCCCGCGGACGCCATCGGCCTGTCCGGGCTGCTGGTGAAGTCCACCGTGGTCATGAAGGAGGATCTCGCCTTCCTGGAGGAGCAAGGCCATCGGCTGCCCGTCATCCTCGGGGGGGCCGCCCTCACCCGGGACTACGTGGAGGGCGACTGCCGGCGGGTCTACGCCGGACCCGTCTTCTACGCGGAGGATGCCTTCGAGGGGCTGCGCCACATGCAGGCCATCGTCGCCGGGGTCCACGCCACCGCGCCGGCTCCGGCCCGAGCGGAGACCGATGGGATCAGGGTGCTGAAGCGCGGCAGCGCCGCCGTGCCCCTCACGGAAGCGGGCCAGAGCAGCTGGGTGCGCCACGACGCGCCGCCCCCGGCGCCGCCCTTCTGGGGCGTCCGGGAGCTGGCGGATGACGTGGCGGACCTCTTCGAGTACCTCGACGAATTCGCGCTGATCCGGAACCGCTGGGGCTTCAGCCAGGGCCGCCTGGACGACGCCGCCTTCGCGGCCACCCTGCGGGAGAAGGCCGAACCCCAGCTGGCGGCCTGGAAGGCGCGGCTCCGCGCGGAGCTTCTGCTGGTGCCGAAGGCCCGCTACGGCTACTTCCCCGTGCGGGCCGCGGGCGACGGCCTGCGGATCCTCGATCCGATGGATCTGGATCGCACGCGGGCCGTGATCCCCTTCCCGCGCCAGACGGCGGGCCGGCGCCTCTGCATCCCGGATTTCTTCCGCGCCGACCGGACGGATGTGCTCGCCCTCCAGCTCGTCACCCTGGGCCAGGCCGCTGCGGACCACGCGAAGCGGCTCTATGAGGCCCACGCCTACGCCGACTACTTCGCCTTCCATGGCCTGGCCACGGAGCTCACCGAGGCCTATGCGGAGCGCCTCCACGCCCGCATCCGCCGGGAGCTGGGCATCGCCGGGAAGGACCTCCCCGGCCGGGCCCTCTTCGCCCAGGGCTACCAGGGCTCCCGCTACTCCTTCGGCTATCCCGCCTGCCCCGACCTCCACGGCAACGCCGCGATCCTCGACCTGCTGGAGGGCAGCTCCCTCGGCGTGACGCTCACCGAGACCTTCCAGATGGATCCCGAATACGCCACCAGCGCCCTCGTGGCCTGGCATCCCCAGGCGCGGTACTTCGCGACTTGAGGCGAGGGGATTGCCAGAGGGGCTGATCGTCGCTACCTTTCTTGACCGGCCCAGCGGGGCCGCGTTCCCACGAGATCCTTGCCAGTTCCATAGCGAGTTATCCAGAAAGGTGGAGGGACGGGCCCTGTGAAACCTTGGCAACCTGCGAGAGCAAGGTGCCAATTCCTGCCGTGAGCGATCACGGAGAGATGCCAAGCTGTGTCGAACTGACAACATGCTGAAGGGGCCCGAGCGATCGGGCCCCTTCGGCGTTTGCGACTTCTGGACTTGCATGGACGGACAGGGCCTCGGCCTTCCCAACCTTCCTCTCCAGGAGACGCCATGGGCGCCACCGCCACCCCGACCCCCCGCTTCGAGACCCTCGCCCTGCACGGGGGCCACACACCCGACCGGGACACCCGCAGCCGCGCGGTGCCCATCTACCAGACCACCAGCTACGTGTTCGACTCCACCGAGCACGGCGCGGCCCTCTTCAACCTCGAGGTTCCGGGGAACATCTACACCCGCCTCGGGAACCCCACCACCGCCGTGCTGGAGCAGCGCGTGGCGGAGCTGGAGGGCGGGATCGGCGCCCTGGCCGTGGCCTCGGGCCAGGCGGCCATCACCCTCGCGCTCACGACGCTCCTGCGGAAGGGCGATCACGTGGTGGCGGGGAACAACCTCTACGGCGGCACCTACAACCTGCTGCGGCACACGCTGCCGCGCCTCGGCATCACGGCCACCTTCGTGGACAGCACGGACCCGTCAGCCTTCCGCGCCGCAATCACGCCCGCCACCCGGGCCGTCTACGTCGAAGCTCTCGGCAATCCGAAGCTGGACGTCCCCGACTTCGCGGTGATCGCCGAGATCGCCCACGCGGCCGGCGTGCCGCTCATCGTGGACAACACCCTGGCCAGCCCCTACCTGCTGAACCCACTGCGCCACGGCGCGGATCTCGTGGTCCACAGCGCCACGAAGTACCTGGGCGGCCACGGCACCAGCCTCGCCGGGGTGCTTGTAGACGGCGGCACCTTCGACTGGCGCAACGGGAAGTTCCCCGAGTTCACGGAGCCCTGTGACGCCTACCACGGCGCGGTGCTGGCTGACCTGGCCGGACCCGCGGCCTTCATCACGAAGGCCCGCATTGAGGGCCTCCGCGACACGGGCGCGGCCCTGAGCCCCTTCAACGCCTTCCTCATCCTCCAGGGCATCGAGACCCTGCCCCTGCGCCTCGAACGTCATGGGCGGAACGCCCTGGCGCTGGCGCAGTGGCTGGAGGCGCGGCCCGAGGTGGCCTGGGTGAACTACCCGGGGCTGGCGGAGGCCCCGGGCCATGCGAACGCGAGCCGGTTCTTCCGGCCGGGCGCAGGCTTCGGCGGCATCCTCACCTTCGGGGTGCGGGGCGGGCTGGAAGCCGGCCGGGCCGTCATCGACCGGGTGAAGCTCTTCTCGCGGCTGGCCAACGTGGGCGACGCCAAGAGCCTCGTCATCCACCCCGCCAGCACCACCCACCAGCAGCTCAGCCCCGAGGCACGGCTGGCCACGGGCGTCGGCGACGACCTCATCCGCCTCTCGGTGGGGCTGGAGCACCTGGACGATCTCATCGAAGATCTGGAGCAGGCCCTCGGAGGACGCCCGTGACCGCCGCCACCGCCCTGCCACCCATCACCCTTGAGAACGGACAGTCCCTGTCCGCCGAGGTCGCCTGGCGCCGCATCGGCCACGGCCCGGTGAAGGTGCTGCTGCTCCACGCCCTCACCGGCGGTGTCTTCCCGGACGGCCCGAAGGGCTGGTGGGGCCCGCTCTTCGCGCCGGACGCCCCGCTGGCGGCGGACCGGGCGACCGTATGGGCCCCCAACCTGCCGGGCTCCTGCTACGGCTCCACCGGGCCGCGGAAGGGCGAGCCGTTCCCCGACCTCACGCCCCACGACCTGGCCGAAGCCCTGGCGGCCTGGACCGAGGCGGAGGATCTCCGCTTCGACGCCGCCGTGGGCGGCAGCCTGGGCGGCATGGTGGCCCTGGAGCTGGCCCTGCGCCTGCCGGACCGGATCGGCGCCCTGGGCGTCATCGGCACCGGGGGGCGCAGCGATGCGTGGATCCTGGGCCAGAACCATGTCCAGCGACGGATCCTGGAGGATCCTTCGATTCCCGACGGGACCGCCATCGCCCTGGCCCGCCACGCCGCCATGCTCACCTTCCGCACGCCGGAGAGCCTCAACGCCCGCTTCGCGGAAGGCGGCATCCAGGCCTGGCTGGATCACCACGGCCGGGCCCTGGCGGATCGCTTCACCCGGGAGAGCTACCTGGCCCTCCTGAAGGCCTGGGACGCCCACGACCTGGGCCGGGGGCGCGGCGGCCTGGTCTCCGCGCTGGGCGGACTGAAGGTGCCTCTCCATCTGCTCGGCATCAACTCCGACCAGCTCTTCGTGCCGGACCTCGTGCGCGAACTGGCCGAGGCCGCCCGGGCCGCGGGCGTCGCTGTGCGCCTCGACTGGCTGCACACCCCCCACGGTCACGACGCCTTCCTCATGGAGTGGGGGCAGGTGGCGGCGTGGCTGGAACGCCTGCTCGTGGAGGTGGCGCCATGAGCCTGCGTGTCCTGAAGTTCGGCGGCAGTTCTGTAGGCAGCGCCGAGGCCCTGCGCCGCGCCGCCGCCATCGTCCGCGCAGAGCTGACCTCCGGCGGCCTCGTGGTGGTATCGGCCCTGAAGGGCACCACCGACCGCATCCTGGAGGCCGTGACTGCCGCGGGCCGGGGGAACCTCCCCGCCGCCCAGGTCCACTTGGCCGCCCTGCGGGACCACCACGCCGCCGTGGCCACCGAGCTGGGGCTGGTGGAGGCCATGCGCCCGGCCTGGGGCCCGGTCCTGGCCCGCCTGGACCAGCTGGTCACGGGCATGGCCCTGCTCGGAGAAGCTACGGCCCGGGGGCGGGACGCCGCGCTCGCGGCGGGCGAGACCCTCTCCGCCCACCTGGCCGCCGCCTGCTTCGACGCCTCGTTCCGCGACGTGCGGGAGGTGATGCGCACGGACGCCCGCTTCGGCAAGGCACGCGTGAACCTCCCCGCCCTGCGGGCCGCGACCGGACCCTGGCGCGAGGCCCTGGCAAAGGGTGCCCTCTGGGTGACCCAGGGCTTCCTGGGCACTGCGCCGGACGGTTCACCCACCACCCTGGGACGCGGTGGCTCGGACACCAGCGCCACCCTGCTGGGCGAGGCCCTGGGCGCCGCGGAAGTCCAGATCTGGACCGATGTGGACGGCGTCCTCACGGCCGATCCCAGCCTCGTGCCGGAGGCCCGGCCTATCCCGCGCATGAGCCTGGGCGAAGCCGAG
>DAIDKC010000100.1 GCA_027451045.1 Holophagaceae bacterium
TGGCCCAGCGGGTGCCGGACCTCCAGCTCGGCCCCGGCTACACCTTCGACCAGGGCGCCGAACGGTGGGTGCTCGGCTTCTCCGTGGACCTCCCCGTCTTCGACCGGCGGCAGGGACCCATCGCCGAGGCCCTGGCCCGCCGGAAGGTGATCCAGGCCCGGCTGCGCCAGGCGGAGACCCGGGATCTGGCGGGCGCCACCCTGGCGGAAGCCCGCCTGGCCGCGGCCCGGGAGGCCCTGGGGACCCAGCGCCAGTCCCTGCGGGATGCGGAGGTCCGCCTGGCGGTGGCCCGGCGCTCCCTGGCCCTCGGAGGCAGCTCCCGGGGCAGCCTGATCGCCGCCGAGCTGGAGGTGAACCAGGCCCGGAGGCTCGCCCTGGACGCCTGGGCCGAGGCGGAGCGCGCCCGTCTGGCCGTGGAAGCCGCCTTCCAGAAGCCCCTGGATCCCTCCGAACGTCCCTACGTCCTCGACGCCCAGCCCGGAGCCCGGCCATGAACGCAGCCCCCGCCCTCTCCCGCCGCACGCGCCTGGCCCTCGGCGCCCTCGCCCTCCTGCTGGGGGGCGGCATCGCCTTCCGGATCCTGGTGGGCGGCCCCGGCGTGCCCGCCGACAGCGACGACGGACCGGCCCCGCCCCCTCAGGCCACCCTGGCCAAGGGCCCGGATGGCCAGCCGGCGCTCCAACTTGCCCAGGGCCAAGTCCGGGCCCTGGACCTCCAGACGGCCCCCGCCTCCCAGGCCACCCTCGCAGACGCAGTGCCCATCCACGGGGTGGTGCTGGACCCGCTGCCCTTCCTGGATCTGGATGCCCGCCGACAGGCGGCCGAGGCGTCCCTCCAGGCGTCGCGGGCCGCCGAATCGGCCGCCCGCGACGAGCTGACGAGGATCCGGGCCCTGCACGCCACGGACCAGGGCGCCTCGGACAAGGACCTCCAGGCCGCCCAGGCCGCCGCGTCGGGAGCCACCGCCCGCCGCCTCGCCGCCGAGGGGGAGGCACGGAAGGCCCAGGCCGCCTGGGCCCAGAACGGCCTGCGGGACACGGCGGGCCTGGCGGACTTCCACCGGGTGCTCGTGCGCCTGGACCTGCCCCTGGGCCTGGCCGCCCCCGTCCCCCTGCCGCGCACCCTGGCGGCCACCGCGCCGGGTGCCCCCGGGCCTCTCGTGCTGCAGGTGGTGGGCCTCGCCCCCGGCGGTTCGCCCCTCACCGGGGGCCTGGCCCTGTTGGCGCTGGCCCCGGGGGCCGGCCTCCGGCCCGGCCTGCCCGTGGACGCCACCCTGGCCGGGCGCCCCGCACCCCGGGTGCAGGTACCCCGCACGGCCCTCCTCTGGTCCGGCGGCCAGGCCCAGGTCTTCGTGGCCGTCGGGCCCCGCCGCTACCAGCCCCGGAACGTCACTGTGGCCTTCTCCGGGGCCCGCACCGCCACCCTGGCCTCGGGCCTGGCGAAGGATGAGCCCGTGGTGGTCCAGGGGGCCCTGAACCTCCAGGGCGAATATGCCCGGGTGGTCGAGGGCTCCGCCATCGGCGCGGGGGGCGTCTGATGCTGAACGCCATCGTCCGGAGCGCCCTGCGCCTGCGGGGCCTCGTCATGGTCGCGGCCGCCCTGCTGGTGGCCTACGGCATCTACACCTCGTTCCACGCCCAGCTCGGCGTGTTCCCCGAGTTCGCGCCGCCCATGGTGACGGTCCAGACGCAGGCCCCCGGCCTCTCCCCCGAGGAGGTGGAGCAGCTGGTGACCCTGCCTCTGGAACGCGCCATCAACGGCGTGCCGGGCCTGCGGCACCTGCGCTCCCAGAGCATCCAGGGCATCTCGGCCATTGACGCCACCTTCCAGGAGGGCACCGACATCTATCTCGCCCGCCAGCAGGTCTCCGAGCGCCTGGCGGAGGTCGCGGGGCATCTCCCCGCGGGCACCGGCGTGCCGACCCTGGCGCCCCTGGCCTCCAGCACGGGCTACGCCTATGCCTTCGGCCTCACCAGCGACCGGGTGTCCCCCATGGACCTTCGGACCTACCTGGACTGGACCCTGAGGCCCCGCCTGCTGGGCATCCCGGGGATCGCCAACGTCTCGGACTACGGCGGCGAGGTGCGCCAGCTCCAGATCCAGATCATCCCGGGCCGCCTCCAGGCCCACGGCCTCACGCTGGACCAGGTTCGCGCCGCGGCCGCCGCCGCCACGGGCATCCGCGGGGCGGGGTTCGTGGACACCCCTGAACAGCGCATCGTGCTGCGCAGCGAAGGCCAGAGCCTCACGCCCGAAGCCCTGGGGCAGGTGGCCGTGGCCGCCCGGGATGGCGCCATCCTGCGCATCTCCGACGTCGCCCGCGTGGCCTGGGGACCGGCCCCGCCCACCAGCGCGGCCATGGTGGAAGGCAAGCCGGGCCTCACCAGCGAGCTGTTCGTCCAGCCCGGCGCCGACGTCATCCGGATCACCAAGGCCATCGAGGCGACCCTGAAGGCCGCGGAACCTGACATGGCGCGGCGGGGCATCATCCTCCACATGCCCACCTTCCGGGTGGCCTCCTTCATCGAGACGGCAGTCGGCAACGCCCGCAACGCCCTGCTGCTGGGAGGCGTCCTGGTGGTATTCGTGCTGCTCGCCTTCCTCCGGGACCCCCGCACGGCCTTCATCTCCCTCACCGCCATCCCGCTCTCGCTCCTCACGGCGGTGGTGGTGCTGGTCCACCTGGGCTTCACCCTGAACACTCTCACCCTGGGGGGCCTCACCATCGCCCTGGGCGAGGTGGTGGATGACGCCATCATTGACGTGGAGAACATCCTGCGGCGCATGCGCCTGGCCCGGGAGGGCGGGGATCCCCGCCCCGCCGCCCAGATCGTGCTGGAAGCCTCCATGGAGGTCCGGGGCTCGGTGGTCTTCGCCACGGGGGTGGTCGCCCTCGTCATGTTCCCGGTGCTGACCTTCTCCGGCGTGCAGGGGCGGATCTTCGCGCCCCTGGGCTGGGCCTACCTCTCCGCCGTGCTGGCCTCGCTGCTGGTGGCCCTCACAGTGACCCCCGCCATGACCCTGCTCATCTTCGGCAAGGGCCAGCTGCCCCACGAGGAGCCCGCCTGGGTGACCCGCCTGAAGGCGCGCTACCACGCCCTCCTGGAGGGCATCATGGCCCGCCCCAGGGGCCTCTTCCTGGGCGCGGGCCTCCTCGTGGCCGCCAGCCTCGTGGCCCTTCCCTTCCTGTCCGGCGGCTTCCTCCCGGACTTCCAGGAGGGCCACCTCATCCTCCAGGTGAACCTGCCCACGGGGGCCTCCCTCCAGGAAAGCCTCCGTACGGGACGCCGCATCTATGCGGTCCTCTCGAAACTGCCGGCGGTGAAGACCGTCGCCCAGCGGGCCGGCCGCACCGAGGGCGGGGACGATTCCGTGGGCCCGCAGTTCAGCGAGTTCGACATCGAGCTGCGGCACGGGGCGCCCGCGGACACCCCGGACGCGGTGCGGCAGGCTCTCCAGGCCATCCCCGGCGCGACCTTCGAGGTGAAGACCTACCTGGGGGACCGGGTGGACGACTACATCTCCGGCAGCAACGCCCCCGTGGTGGTCCAGCTGGACGGCTCGAACCTCGACGAGCTGGATGCCGCAGCCGCCCGGGTGAAGGCCGTCCTCGCCGCGGTGCCGGGAGCCCAGGAGGTGGCCGTGGACAGCCCGCCGGGCCAGCCGGAGTGGACCATCCGCCTGGATCCCGAGGCCGTGGCCCGCCAGGACCTGCGCCCCGTGGACGTGCTGGATGCCCTCCAGACCGCCTACCAGGGCCAGGTGGTGGGCCAGATCTTCCAGGGACCCGTCGTGACCGACGTGGCCCTCACCCTGCTGCCCAGCGCCCGCAACGATCCCGGCCGCATCCTGGACCTGGATCTGCACACCCCGGACGGCCGCAGTGTGCCCCTGTCCCAGGTCGCCCGCCTGGTGAAGGGCACCGGTCGCTATGCCGTGCTCCACGACGACGCCCAGCGGCGCACGGTGGTGACCTGCAGCGCCAAGGGGCGCAGCCTCTCGGCCTTCGTGGCCGACGCCAAGCGGGCCGTGCGAGAGGACGCCCACCTGCCTCCCGGCATCACTGTCCACTTCAAGGGTGTGCTGGAGGCCCAGGACACGGCCCACCGGGAACTGGCCTTCCACCTGCTCATCTCCCTGGCGGGCATCCTGGCGCTCCTGAGCCTCGTCTTCCACTCCCCGCGCCACCTGGCTCTGGTGCTCTCCAACCTGCCCTTCGCCCTCCTGGGCGGCGTGCTGGGAGCCTTCCTCACCGGCGGCACCCTGAACCTGGGGGCCCTGGTCGGATTCGTGACCCTCTTCGGCGTCACCACCCGGAACAGCATCCTGCTGGTCTCCCATGCGGAGCACCTGGTCTTCCAGGAAGGCTGCGCATGGAACGCCGCCACCGCGCGGCGCACGGCCGAGGAGCGGCTGGTGCCGATCCTCATGACCGCCACCGTCACCGCCCTGGCCCTGCTGCCCCTGGCCCTCGGCTTCCGCCAGCCCGGCCGGGAAATTGAAGGCCCCATGGCCGTGGTGATCCTCAGCGGCCTGGTCTCCTCCACGATCCTCAACCTGCTGCTCCTGCCCACCCTGCTCCACAGGTTCGGCCGCTTCCCGGCCCCCGACGGACAGGCGCAGCCCCTCCCGCCCCAGGAGGCCTGATGTTCTTTCTCCTGCCGCCCACCCGGATCCAGGCCGCCCCGGCACCAGCCCGGCCCCTGCACGAGGTTCTCGAAGCCCTGGAGAACCTCCCCGAGGCCCTCACGGACCGCCGTCCCGGACGCGTGCCCCGGGATGCCGACGCCGCAGTCCGCGTGTGGTCCCGGACCGAAGGCGCCCTGAAGCCCCACGTGGCGGCCGGGGACCGGCCCGCCCTGGCCCGGGCCATGGCCGGCCTCCAGGCCAGGGATCCCAGGGAAGCCGGCCTGGCCGCCCTGGATGCCCAGGACCTCCTGCTCAAGCTGGTGCCCCCGGGCCGGGACCACGAGCTGCGCCGGGCCGACCAGGACGGCATGCGGGCCTGGATCCAGGTGGACGCGGGGCGCTGGGACGCGGTCCCGGATCTGGATGCGGCCTTCGCCTGGCTGCGGGCCCACGACGGCGGGCGGCACCCCCGCGCCGTCGCCGCGGTCACGCAGGAACTCGCCGCCTTCGATGCGGCGCGGCAGACCCGTGCCGCGGCCCCCGCCCTCCGCGCCGCCCAGCGCCTGCTGGACCTGGTGGATGTGCTGGAGAAACCCTGAACCTCAGCGCCCCAGGATGAGCAGGGTCAGGTCGTCGGCCAGGGGACGTCCCTGGGCGAAGGCGGCCACGTCGGCCAGGATGGCGGCTTGGAGATCGTCGGCCGGCTGGGCCAGGAGGGCGGCCAGCCGGTCCTCACCGTAGAGGGTCTCCGAAGGACCCAGGGCCTCCGTGAGACCGTCGGTATAGAACACGAGCCGGTCCCCGGACTCCAGCGTGCCCTCGGCCAGTTCCAGCGACCCGGAAAACTGCGTGGCGCTCAGCCCGATGCCCAGTCCACGCGGATTCAGCCGCTCCACCGCGCCCGCCGCCCGGCGGAGGAACGCCGGCGGATGCCCGGCCCGCACAAAGGCGAAACGGCCCGTCCGGGGGTGGAAGGTCCCATAGGCCAGGGTGAGGAAGAGGCTCCGGCCATGGCCATGGCACCAGATGGCGTTGAGGCGGGCCGCCACCTCCCGGGGGTCGAGGGCCGCCTTGTCGAGGGCGGACAGGACTCCCTTGGTCTCGGCGGCGTAGAAGGCCGCGCTGGTCCCCTTGCCGCTCACGTCGGCGATGAGGAAGGCCAGGCTGCCATCCGGCAGGGGGAACAGATCGTAGTAGTCGCCGGCCACTTCCAGCGCGGGCAGGACGACGGCCCGCACCGAGGGGAGGTGGAGGGACTCCAGGTCGGGCAGCAGGCGCATCTGCACCTCCCGGGCCACCCGGAGCTCCTCCTCCATGCGGAGGCGCTCCTCCCGTTCCGCATCGGCCTGCTGGAGGCGCCCGGCCATCTCGTTGAAGGCCAAGGAGAGAGCGGCCACCTGGTCCCTCCCCTGGGGCCGGACCCGCACGGCGAAGTCGCCGGCGCTCAGGCGGGACACGCCCCGGAACAGGCCATCCACCGACTTCCCGAGCTGCCGGGCCAGGTAGAGCCCCGTCAGCAGAGCCAGGAACTGGAAGGAGAGAAGGAGGAGGATGGCCAGCACCAGCAGGAAGATGGTCACCATGGTGGTGGTGGACAGGTTGCCCCCTGACCCGAATCCGAACCCCTTGAACAGCTCCTCCAGGTTGGTCTCCGGCGTCGCCGTGAGCAGCATGGGGCGGCCGGTTTCCCAGTCCACCACCCGCAGTCCCACCGACGGGAGCCGGAAGGAACGGAAGAGGCCCCTCCCCTGGGGCACATCTCCGTCCTGGTAGGTCACCACCGGGGGCTCGGTGCGGAAAAGGTCCAGGAGATTGACCGTGGTCCCCCCGCGGCCATTCCCCGGACCGGCCCCCCGGCGGTTCGCCCAGTCCAGGCGGTAGACCATGCGCCCGCCCCAGATGTCGCGGCCCGAGGCGCTCATGCGGCCGAGGCCGAGGCTCAGGAGGCGGTGGTGGTTCCCCTCCGCAGCCACAGCCCGCAGGGCCACCACCTTCTTCCCCGAGGGCGTGGTGTCGTAGACGTAGCCCACCCAGCCATCCTTGATCCCGGGCGGCAGGGTGGGCGTGCGCCGCACGTGAGCCTCGCCGAGCACCTCCAGGGCCTTGAGGGCCGCGGCGTCCGAAGGCTGCTTCACCGCCTCGCGGACGGCGACCTCCATCCGCTTCAGGTCCCCCTGGAAGGACCGTCCCACCTGCGCGCCGAGGGCGAGCCAGCCCGCGGAGAGGAAGAAGGCCGCGAGGGTGAGGGCCGGCAGGAGGGAGACCAGGAGGAGGATCACCCAGAGACGCCGGGACACCCGGAAGACCAGCTTCCGCCACAGCCACCGGAGCGCGAGGAAGCCCAGCACCCAGGCCGCGATCCAGAAGGCCCAGGAGGAGAGGTCCCAGAACCCGCCCAGGACCTCGACGTGCCAGCGGTGCGGCACCAGGAGCCAGGGCAGGCCCAGGAGCAGCAGGACCCAGGCCCAGCGCGGGCGGAGCCCGGCGAGGAGGCGCCGCAGCGCCGCCCGCCCCGGGACATCCCACCCCCGCGCCATCTCAGGCCATCAGCATGCCGCCGTTGACGCCCAGGGTCTGGCCCGTGAGGTAGCCCGCCTCCTCGCTGGCCAGGAAGGCCACGGTGGCGGCCACGTCCTCGCCCGTCCCCATGCGTCCCAGGGGGATCTGCTGGGTGAAGGACTCCTTCACGTCGCCGGGCAGGCCCGCGGTCATGGCCGTCTCGATGTAGCCCGGCGCCACGGCGTTGGCGGTCACGTTGCGGCTGGCCAGTTCCCGGGCGACGGATTTGGTGAGCCCGATGAGGCCCGCCTTGGCGGCCACATAGGCGGCCTGGCCGGCGTTGCCCATCTGGCCCACCACGGAGGCGACGTTGATGATGCGGCCCCACCGCTGCTTCATCATGGGCTTGGTCGCGGCCTGGATGGCGGCCCAGGCGCCCTTCAGGTCCGTGTCCAGCACGGCGTCCCAGTCCTCCTCCTTCATCTGGATGAGCAGCTTGTCGCGGGTGATGCCCGCGTTGTTCACGAGGATGTGGAGGGCCCCGTGGCGCTCCACCGTCCCGACCACGGCGGCCCTCACGGAGGCGACATCGGCCAGATCCGCCACGACCACGTCCGCCTTCCCGCCGGCGGCCTCGATGGCGCCGGCCACGGCCCTGAGCTTGTCCTCGCTGCGCGCCACGCAGACCACCGTAGCCCCCTGGGCCGCGAGGCGCTTCGCGATGGCTTCGCCGATGCCCTGGCTGGCACCGGTGACGAGGGCGACCTTGCCGTCGAGGCGGAACATGGAACCTCCTGTGGGGCCCCAGTCTATCTCCATTGCCCCCGGGCCTCCGGGGGAGGCATGCTGGAGGTCTCTCCCCGGAGGTTCCATGAGGATTCTGGCATTCCTTGCCCTGGCTACCGTCCTCGGAGCCCAGGAGGTGCGCTCCCCGCGGGTGGAGCGCCTGGTGGCCGCCGTGGACCCCGCCCGGATGGAGGCCACCGTCGCCAAGCTGGTCTCCTTCGGGACCCGCCACACCTTGTCGGACCAGGCGTCCCCCACCCGGGGCATCGGCGCGGCCCAGCGTTGGCTGGCCGGTCAGTTCGAAGGTCTGACCCGCCTCCCGGGGTCCCGGCTCCGCCCCTTCGAGGACCGCTTCACCCAGCCCATCGCCCCCCGGATCCCGGCTCCCGTGGTCATCACCAACGAGGGCGTCGTGCTCCCCGGGACGGATCCCGCCCGCGCCAAGGAGGCCATCGTCCTCACCGGCCACTACGACAGCCGGGCCACGGATGTCATGGATGCGGTCTCGGACGCCCCGGGCGCAGATGACGACGGCAGCGGCACGGCCATGACGCTGGAGCTGGCCCGGGTGATGGCCGCCGAGCGGCCGGCCGTGACGGTCTACTTCGTGGCCGTCTCGGGCGAGGAGCAGGGGCTCTACGGCAGCACGCACCTGGCGAAGCGCCTGAAGGCCGAGGGGGTGGACGTCCTCGCCATGACGAGCGTGGACATCGCCGGCAACACCGAGGGCTCGAACGGCGTGAAGGACAACGTGTACGCCCGGCTGTGGAGCGAGGGAGTGCCCGCCTTCGAGACTCCCGCCCAGCGCCGCCTCCGCCTCGCCCTCGGGACTGAGAACGACAGCCCGTCCCGGGAGTGGGCCCGCTATGTCCAGCGGCTGGGCGAGCGGTATGTCGAGAACCTGCGCCTGCTCGTCATGCTCCGCAGGGACCGCATCGCCCGCGGCTCCGATCACATGAGCTTCACGGCGGAGGGCTACCCGGCCGCCTGCCTGCGCGAGGCGGAGGAGAACTACGACCGCCAGCACCAGGACGTTCGGACCGTGAACGGACGCTCCTACGGCGACGACCTCGCCCACTTCGATGCGGCCTACGCCGCCAAGCTCGCGCGGGCCCTCTGCGCGTCCCTCGCCACCCTGGCCGCAGCCCCGGCCCCCGTCCGTGATCTCGTCCTGGGCGGGGCCGTGAGCCCCGACACCCGCCTGCGCTGGACCCTCCCGCCCGACCCCAGGGTGAAGGGGCTCCTCCTCTTCCGGCGGCGGGCGGACGGCGTGGCCTGGCAGCGCATCCAGCGTCTGCCCGTCTCGGACCACCTGGTCATCCCCGACGTGGTCCCCGATTCCTACGTCTTCGCCCTCGCCACCGTGGATGCCGAGGGGAACGAAAGCCTGCCCGTGGGCCCGACCGGGCTGGAATAGCCCCGGCCCCCGGTCATTTCAGCGTCTCCAGCCAGGCGGCCACCGGGGAGAGGTCCGCCATGGGGGTGCTGTCGCCGTAGGTGGTCAGAGCGCTTGCGCCGTTCAGTTCGCTGCGGGGACGGGTCTCGCGCTTGAACTGGTGGTTCGCGTCGGGGATGTCCAGCACGAGGCCGTGGTAGGTGGCGGGTACCGTGGGCGGCCGCCAGGTCTGCACGTCCCGGTCGCCCCAGACGATGGCGGAGGGCTCGGACAGGCGCGCGGCCATGGCCCAGGGGTCCAGGTCCAGGGTGTCCCGCACGAAGCCGAGGGTCTCGGGGCGCATGAGCCCCTGGGCCAGGGCCACCACGCCGGGCGCCACGCCGGAAGGGGCCTTCGGCAGCGGCTGGGAGCGGCGGATGGCCTCCAGCACCGAATCCAGGTAGTCCATGTTCGTCTTGGATGCGTCCGCCGGGGCGCCTGCGGCGTCGAGCTGTCTCTTCACGTCGGCCTGGATGAGCTTTCCCATGCTCATGCCGGGCATGGCCAGCAGCAGCACCGCGTCCGCGCGGTCGGCCACCACCAGCGAGAGCAGCGCCCCCTCGCCGTGCCCCACCAGGAGGATCTTCTTCCCCTTGGCCTCCGGCAGCGTGCGCGCCTCCGCGATGGCAGCCTTGATGTCCCCCGTCTGGGCGTCCAGGGAGATGTCCAGCTTCGGGTCCTTCGAGCCGATGAAGCGCTTGTCGTAGCGCAGGCTTCCGATGCCCAGGGACTGGAGCCAGGCGGCGAAAGC
>DAIDKC010000101.1 GCA_027451045.1 Holophagaceae bacterium
GCATGACGATCTTCCTGGGAGACGAGAACCTGCCCACCTTCACCGTGCCCAACCGCCTCCTGATCCTCGGCGGCTATGGTCCCGGCCGCTGGTACAGCCCCGGCTTCGGGCAGCAGCTCCTGGTGGAGCCCTACCTGCCCGGAGCGGCCTTCGCCCAGGCCTGGGGGGCCCAGCGCTTCCGCGCCCTCTGCCCGGACCTGCGCCTGGCCAGCCGGACCCCGCTGCCGCAGGCGGCCCGGGACATGGACCTGGCCTATGCCGCCGGGGGCGTGCGCACCCACCTGGACGTGGGCGAGGCCGATTTCACCGGTTCCGCCGGTCCCACGGCCATGGTGGGCTACGTGCTGGCGGCCACGACCCTGGCCCAGACCTACGGCAGCGCCCTGTGGCAGGTGCAGTACCTCGGGGCCTTCTGGGCCCCGGCCTGGGACCGGGCCGAGGCGGCGGATCTCCTCGCCCGGGAGGCCGCCTCCTTCCGGCTTTCGCCCGCCTGGCTGGAAGCCACCCACCAGGCCGAGGCCTCCGTCAGCCGCACGGTGGCCGCCACGGGAGACGCCGTGGCCCGCTCCATCCATGCGGGATTCGAGCACCAGATGGCCGCGGAGGCGCGCGCCCACCAGGGGGCGGTGGACGCCATCCGCGGCGTCCACCGTTATACGGATCCCTCGGACCCCGGCCGGACCTACGAGCTGGACAACCGCTACGACAGCTGGATCGTGGGCGACCCTGATCATCCGGAACCCTATCCCGGCGACACGCCTCCCGCCCGGGGCGGCCACCTGCTGGTGAGGGTCCGGTAGGATGCCGGCCCCGGGACGCCGCCCGTGAGCCGCCCTCTTTCCACGGGCCGCCGCCGTGCCGCCTGGGCCGTGGCCATCGCCGTGGACGCAGTCCAGATCCCGGTGGAGGCCACGGGCCTCCTCGGCTGGCTCCTGGGCGCCGGCCTGGACCTGGCCACGATGGTCGTCCTGACGGCCCTGGTGGGGTTCCACTGGGCCTTCCTGCCTTCGTTCGTGACAGAATGGGTTCCCTATCTCGACTATGCACCGCTCTGGACACTGGCTGTCCTGATCGCCACCCGGGGCCGGAAGCCTCCGCTTCCGACCTCCTCGCCCGAAGGAGGCTCCCATGAAGGTGAACATTGGTAGCGCGGACAAGGTCGTGCGCATCGTGGTCGGGCTCGCCCTGCTGAGCCTCCTGGTCCTGGTCCCCGGGAAGGCCCGCTGGTTCGGCCTCGTCGGGCTTGTGCCGCTGCTGACGGCATTCGTGGGCTTCTGCCCGCTCTACACGCTGCTCGGCGTGAACACCTGTCCGAAGCGCTAGCCGGCCGACCGGGACGCCGCGCCTCTCAGAAGGCCTTCCACCATGCAGCCCCGGCCGTCCGCTCCGGCCCTTGAATTCGCGTCCTTCCGGCGCGAAAACATGCTGCTCATCCTCCTGAACCTCGGGGTGATGGTGGGGCTGGTGGTCCTGCGCTTCATCTTCCGTTCCGTGCTCGGGGCGCAGTCCGTGGCGGGGGCCCTGGCCCTGGGGGCGCGCTTCCTCATGCAGCTCGGGGAGCTGGGGCTGATGGCGCATCCCGCCCTCCGGCTGGGGGCGGTCGGCACCCGGGCCTACGCCTGGTTCACGGTCCTGACGCACCTGCTCTTCGCCTCCCTGCTGGCCTGGATCGGCCCTGGGCAGGAGAGCCACTACGTGGTGCTCCTGGTCATCCCGGTGATCGCCTCGGCCTTCTGGTTCTCCCTGCCGGGCCTGGTCCTCACCGTGGCGGGGGCGGGCCTCCTCACGATCCTCCAGGTCTGGGTGCCCCTGGGCATCCTGCCGCGGGGGCGGATCGTGGAGTACTTCGAGGCCACGACCGTGGCGTTGATCTTCGTCCTGGTGGCCATCGTGGCCCGCATCCTCGCGCAGCGGCTCTGGACGAGGGAGGCGGCGCTGAAGGACAGCCTGGCGGAACTGGACCGGACCCGGGACCACCTCGTCCGGGAGGAGCGGCTGGCCGCCATCGGGCGCCTCTCCAGCGCCATCGCCCACGAGATCCGCAATCCCGTCGCCATGATCGCCTCCTCGGCCCAGGCGGCGACGCGCGCCGACGCGCCGGAGGAGGCCCGCTCCCGGTGCCTCGGCATCGTGGCCCAGGAGTCCCGGCGGCTGGAACAGCTGACGGAGGATTTCCTGGCCTACGCCCGGAACCGGCCGGTCGCCCGGCGGACGGTGTCCCTCTCGGTGGTGCTCGGTGCCGCGGTGGGGCTGGCCCAGGCCCAGGCCCAGGAGCGGGGGATCGCCCTGGACCTGGCGATGGAGCAGGACGGACCCGTCTCGCTCGACCCCTTCCAGATGCAGCAGGCCCTGCTCAACCTGCTGGGCAACGCCCTGGATGCGGCGGGACCCGGCGGGAAGGTCCGCGTGGGCGGCCGCCGGATGGGGGAGGCCACGCGCCTGTGGGTGGAGGACGACGGTCCGCCGGTGCCGGAGGCGATCCTGGAGCACCTGGGTGAGCCGTTCCACAGCACCAAGCCCGCCGGGACGGGCCTCGGGCTCGCCATCGCCCACGCCATTGCCGAGGCCCACGGAGGGGACCTGCGCCTGACCGAGAACCGGCGCGGGATCGTGCGCTTCGAGATCGCCATCCCCCAGCTCCAGGGAGCGTCCGGGCCATGAGACAGATCCTGCTGGTGGATGACGAGGCGAACCTCCGGCACCTGCTCCGGCTGGTCCTGGAAGAGGAGGGCTTCGAGGTGGCGGAGGCCGGGAGCCTCTCCGCGGCCCGGGCCGCCCTGGAGCGGAAGGCGCCCGATCTCGTCGTCACCGACCAGAAGCTGGGGGACGGCAAGGGCCTGGAGGTGCTGGCGGCGGCGCGGCGCGTGGACGAGGCCATCCCGGTCATCTTCCTGAGCGCCTTCGCGGATGTGGAACTGGCCGTGGCGGCCATGCGGCAGGGCGCCTTCGACGTCATCCCCAAGCCCTTCGAGCCCCAGGGCCTCAAGGCGGCCGTCGGACGCGCCCTGGCCCACGGCGCCCTCCTGCGGGAGAACCGCGCCCTGAAGGAGCAGGCCGGGCGGCAGGCCCAGGACCGGGAGCTGCTGGGCCGCTCCCGGGCCATGGCCGAACTCATGGATGCCCTCGACCGCGTGGCCCCCACCGGGGCCACCGTGCTCATCGTGGGGGAGACGGGGACCGGGAAGGAGCTGGTGGCCCGGGCCATCCACGCCCGCAGCACGAGGTGCGAGGGGCCCTTCGTGGCCCTCAACTGCGCGGCCATGCCCGAGAACCTGCTGGAGAGCGAACTGTTCGGCCACGAGAAGGGCGCCTTCACGGGGGCCGACCGGGCCCGGGCGGGCCTCTTCGAGGCCGCCCACGAGGGGACCCTCTTCCTCGACGAGGCGGGGGAGATGCCGGCCCCGCTCCAGGCCAAGCTCCTGCGGGTGCTCATGGACGGCCTGGTGCTCCGGGTGGGCAGCCGTACTGCGCGCCAGGTGGATGTCCGGGTGGTGGCCGCCACACACCGCGACCTGCGCGAGCGCGTCCGCGAGGGCCTCTTCCGCGAGGATCTCTACTACCGTCTCGCCGTGGTGCCCCTGCAGGTGCCGCCCCTCCGGGAGCGCCTGGAGGACCTCCCGCTCCTGGCGGAGGCCATGCTCCAGCGCGCGACCCGGGACATGGGCCTGCCGGAACGGCGCCTCGCGCCCGCCGCCCTGGAGAAGCTGGCAGGCTACCCCTTCCCGGGCAACGTCCGGGAGCTGCGCAACCTCATCGAGCGGGCCTGCATCCTGGCCCAGGGGCCCGAGATCGGGCCGGAGGACTTCCCCCTGGACGGGGCGCTGGTGGCGCCCTGCCGGCTGGATCCCGAGGCCTTCGCCGAGGGGCTGGCCTTCCCCGTGAACCTGCCCGAGGTGCTCGACCGCGTGGAGCGGAGCCTGGTGGACCGGGCCCTCCGGTTGAGCCGGGGCGTGCAGGCCGAGGCGGCCCGCACCCTCGGCATCTCCCGGAGCGACCTGAACTACAAGCTCAAGCGGCGTCCCCCCCAGGGGTGAGCGGGGTTCAAGGATCTGGACGGCTTGTCAAAAACGCTTGACGATCCGGGTCCTCCCCGGGGCCGGAGGCCGACCGGAGGCCTTGTGCCACATGCCGTGGTCCTCCTGGCACGGCCGCTGCGGGGAAGCACCGGGGCTTTCCCCGCTCAAGGAGACCCACATGTCCATCGTCCACCGGTCCCATCTCTGCGCCTGGGCCCTGACGGCCCTGGTGCTGCCCGCTGCGCCGCCCGCGGACATGCCCCAGGTCAAGGGCACCCTGGATAACCTCCAGGCGGCCTACAACGGCGAATCCAATGCCCACGCCAAGTACCTGGCCTATGCCGAGAAGGCCAAGGCCGAAGGCTACCCCAAGGTGGCCACCCTCTTCACCGCGGCGGCCCGCTCGGAGGCGATCCACGCCGCCAACCACGCCGAGGTCATCCGGAACATGGGGGCGAAGCCCGAGGCCGACGTGCAGGTTCCGGCCGTGGGCAGCACCCAGGAGAACCTGCAGGAGGCCCTCGCGGGCGAGAGCTACGAGCGGGACCTGATGTACCCCGCCTTCCTGGCCAAGGCCCGCCAGGAGGGGCATGCCGAGGCGATCCGGACCCTGAACCTGGCCCGGAACGCGGAGATCGAACACGCTCGCCTCTACCAGGCGGCCCTCGATGAGCCCGATGCCTGGCCGACGGTCGGCGTCAGCTACTACGTGTGCCCGGTGTGCGGGTGGACCTCCGAAACCCTGCCTGCGGAGCGCTGCCCCTCCTCCTTCACGCCGAAGTCCAGGTTCCTGACCGTCTCCTGAGGCCGCCATGCTGCCGGGCCTCCCTCCCTGGGCCGGAATGCACCCGCTCCTGGTGCATTTCCCCATCGCGCTCCTCTTCACCGTCCCGGTCTTCCTGGTGCTGGCGCTGCTCCTCGGGCGCCGGCACCCGGTCTGGTCCTACGCGGCCCTCCTGCTCCTGGTGCTGGGCACCGCCGGCATCTTCATGGCCGCGGCCAGCGGGGAAGCCGCCGGGGAGGTGGCCGAGCGCACGCCCGTGATCAATGCCGTCCTGGAGCGCCATGCCCACCTGGCCGGGACCGCCCGCGGCGTGTTCCTGGGGCTGGCCATGCTCCTGGCGGCCCTGGTGGGGGTGCCGCTGGCCTGGAAGCGGATCCTGCCTCCCTGGGGGCACTACCTGGCCTACGGGGTGTTCCTCGGGGTGTTCCTCGGGAGCCTCGGCTTCCTGGTCCAGGTCGCCCACCAGGGGGGCCGTCTGGTCCACCAGTACGGCGTCCACAGCCTCCTGCCG